>JAYUEA010000065.1:0-7506 GCA_043739465.1 Propionibacteriaceae bacterium | reverse complement strand
TTCGTGGTGGGCTGGGGCCTCGGGCCGGATGAAACCAGGCGAACGCTCGCGGAGTTGCGCCGAACCGCGGGCCTGTACCCGCAGCTCGACGCCGAGTCTCTATGGTGGCAGGAGTTGCCGGGCGGGGTACTCGCCGGATCCGTGCGCACGCAGGCGAGGCGCGCCGCACCGCGCGAATACCTCCACGTGACGGATGCCGAGGTGGTGCTCTTCGACGGGCTACCCATCGATCCGGCCGGCCGGCTGCAGGGTCACCGCGCGTCCGAGCTCGCCGCCGCGTGGGATCGCCTACCGGACACCCTGGAAGGGCGATTCGCCATTGTCCGAGTCGAGCAGAGGCCCGTTTCCGTCGAGATCCTCAACGACCCACTCGGTATTCAACAGGTCTACTTCTACGAACGCGGGGGTTGGTCGCTCGCGTCGAACAGCGCCGGGCTGATCCAGCGTGCGGTCGCGTCGACTCGGCCCGATCCCCTCGGCGTCAGCCTCTTCCTTACGCTGGATTGGGTGGGCGGCGATCGGACTCTGCGCGACGGTGTCCGCGTCGCTCCGGGCGGTCAGCACTGGTCGTGGCGTCAGGGGAACGCCGCCTGGACGCGGCGCACCTACTGGAGCATGCCTGCGCATGCGGGACGACCGATACGGGCCGTCGACTCCGACCTCGTCGATGAGGTCGTGGCAGGACTCGCCAACCAATGCGGCGCGGCTGCGGCGATCAACGGCTCGGTCTATGCCCCGATCACCGGAGGCAAGGACTCGCGGATGCTCGCCGCGGTCTTGATGACCCACGGGATCCCCGCGAGTTACTGGACGAAGGGCGATGATGGGAGCCTCGATCTCCGGATCGGCCGGGAGATCGCTGTTCGCTACAGCCTTCCACATCGCGTCAGCAACCGACCGACGCAGGTGGCGGAAGGGCGGGACCCGACGCGAGACATCGCCGGGGAGTGGGAGTCCCTCAGCTCGGAGTTCGTCGCCCAGAACGATGGACTCGCGAGTCTGTTCCTCGTCGGGAACATCCAGGGACAGCCCTCACGGGTCGATCGTCTCGCTGTGACCCTCACGGCGATGGGCGCAGAGTCGGCGAGATCCAGCTACAACCAAGGGTACTTGGCCGGGCCGGGCGCCTCGTTCGAGCGCGCCAGGACGTTCCTGCCATATGTCCTTCCGGGTCAGCCCCGCGGGCTCGTCAACCGTGACGCGTACGGACTCGCGCGGACGCACGTCCGAAACACGGTCGAGCGACTCCACGACGAGGGAGCCGCGGTGGCCAACCTCGGCGTCGCGTTGTACCTCGACGAACGCTGCAGGCGCTGGAACGCGAACAACCCCCGCGAGCTTGCCCAGACGGAGGACAAGGTGCCGCCGTTCCTCGCGCGCCCGTATGTTGAACCCGTGCTCGGGCTCGACGGCGCAGAACGCGCGGCCCACCGCCTCCATCGAGCCGTCATCCGCTCACTCGTCCCCGAGCTCGAGAACGACCCCCCGTTCGACCAGCCGTGGCGCGAAGGGGCGACACCACCGTCGCGGACCCGCGCGGCGCGGAACTGGCTGATGCCCCGGATGCCCCTGGCCTCGCAAGAGCTCTTCATGGCCCTGCGAGATCGCGTCCGTCCACCTGTCGTCTCACGCGTACCGTACTCGCCCTACGACGAGGAGAGCTGGCTCGAGGCGAACCTCGGATGGGCACGGGACGTGACGCTCGGGCAGCCGGATTCGCCCCTGTGGGGTTTCGTGGATCGACGGACGTGCGAACGACTCCTGTCGGCTACGGGGCCCCAGGGAATGAGGCGGGTGTTCCAGCTGCCGATCTTTGCCGCCCTCACGATGTTCACCTTCGAACGGCTCGAGCGGACCCTCGCGACCCAGGACCTCCCGTTCGTCACCACCCCGGCAGACCCGCTGGCAGGCACGCCCCAATGACGCCGGCGGAGGATCCCGAGGTGCCACACGCCCCGGTCGTGCGGCGGTACGAGGAGTTGGTCAAGGCGGGCGTCTACTCCCCTACGTCGATCCACGGTGGCCCGGAGCGACGCTTCGTCGTGGACATGCTCCGACCGATCATGGCGGGCCTCGCAGGCCAACCGGCGCGCATCCTCGACTGTGGATGCGGCTCAGGAGAGTGGCTTGAGGTCGTGGCAGGGCTGGCCCGCGAGTCCGGCGTCTCCCAGGCGGTGCTTCACGGGTTCGACGTGACGCCGGGGATGGTGGAGGTCGCCCAGCAGCGGCTTCACCTGTCTGGCGAGACAGCTGTGCTGTTCGGCGGTGACGTCCTCGAGCCCTCCTCGTATCGGGCCGGTAATCTCACTGGCTTCGATCTCGTATTCACGTTCGACGTCGTTCAGCAGCTGCCGAGGAGCCGCCAAAGCGATGCCGTCGATCTGATGCTCGCGGCGGTTGGTGCCGGCGGAACGCTCGTGGTTTTCGACCACGAGCGCCACTCGGGGTATGGACGCCGAATGGGTCTCAGGAAGTGGGTCACCCGCCAGCTCGGAGTCCCGCTCGTCCCTGCCTACTACACGGCGAGCGCCTATCCGTCCCTCGCCCGCATCGCCGCACGTCTCGACACGATGCCAGGGATTTCGGCACGCGTCATCTCCTCGTCGACGTCCACGAAGCGAGCGCTCGTGGCGAGGCGGACCACGTAACGCATCGACCCGTCGTGCACGCTCACCACGACGCGTCCGTACCCATCCCAGGGAACTCGGTCGTGTGCCTCGTGCAATCGGCGCCGACATCGAACCGGTCGATCTGCAGCGCGCGGACGTCGAGCGCGAGACAGGCGTGCACATCCAGGCCCACCAGGATGCCGTGTACCTGCTGAAGGAACACCTGATGGGCCACGATGAGGACCGATCCGACGGGTAGCGCATGGACGCCGGCCAAGAACCGCTCCGCCCGGTCCCGTACCTGCTCGAACGACTCGCCACCTGGTGGATTGAGGGAATGGTCGATCCCGCCGATGCGCAGGTAGCGGATGCGGTCCGCGTAGCGCACGACCTCCAAGGGCTCGAGCCCCTGGAGCACGCCATAATCACGCTCAACGCAGAGAGGATCGGTCATCACGTCGTCGGCCTCGAGACGGGTCAGGATCACGGCCGTCTCGAGCGCACGACGCATCGGCGATGAGACCACATGGTCGGCCGACAGGTGGCCGACCTCGGCAACCATCCGGTGCGCCAGCGCCCGGCCTATGTCCGAGAGCGGCTCGTCGAGGCGGCCGCTGATGATTTGCGCCGCGTTGTGGGCGGTCGTGGAATGACGGACAGTCGTAATGGTCCGGGGGGCCGTGACCCTCACGATGGGGCTTGACGTAGCAATTCGTTCGTCCGCATCACCGAGCTGAAGTCTGAATAGGGGCCCACTTTGACATAGTCAATATCGAGCTCGACGGCGAGGTGGACCAGGAACAAGGACTCAGTTTCGATCGAGCGGTGGGAGGCGACGACGAGGATACCGGCGGCTCGAGCCAGGGCGGCGAACGCCTCGGTCCCCGTCACGGTCCCGTTCTGGTCAGGCTTCAGGAGTACCCCGTCGACGAGACGGACCTTCCGCTGAAGCTCCGAGGGGTCCGTCGAGGTTAGATTGTCTCCCATGAGCAATGTGCCGGGCGGGCGCGCGTCATGGAGGCCGCCCCACGCCGCGATATCGGTCTCTGCGAACGGATCCTCGAGCATCCGGAGCTCGAATTTATCGAGCAGGCCCATCCATTCGTCAACGAGCGCCGCGGGATCGAAAACGCGGCCGGAGACCGGGGGCCGATATCGGTGGCCGTCCCACCAGTCGCCTGCGCTCGCATCGAGCATCAGTCCGAACATGCCCGCCAGGCCCTCTTGTTCGAGGAGGTCGTGAACAAGCGCGAGCGGAGCCTCGTTCGAAGCTCCCCCCAAGTCGTGGACCAGATTTCCTCCGACCCTGACGAGCGGCCTGCCGGCGAGCGCGATACGCGCGGCAGCAAGCATGCGTCGATAGCCGTCGATCGACTCCTCGAGATCGTCCGTACGTGAAACGAGGAGGACCTCCGTGAGATCCGAGGCGATCGGATTTGTGTACGCGTGGAGCCCGCCGTTGAGGAGGTTGAAAAGAAGGCGAGGGCGACGTCGACGGGATTCGAGCTTCCCCGAATGCGTCGCATCATCGGCGGCTCCGGCGGGCGCCGGCGGGTGGCATCGGATCGCTTCGTAGAAAGCTGTAGACAATGCGTATGCGACATCGGCACCCCATTCGGGGCGCCGCGCGACGAGCACGGAGTCCAACGAGGCCTGGCCGAACCAGCGACCGACGAGGGCATCGATGATCGAAGGCCATGCGCCGCGCCGCGCCGCGCTGTCGGTCCCGCGATCCTCATAGATGCTTCGCGTTTCGCCACGGGGACAAGCGCCACGCCCGAATCGGCCGTCCATGAGCGCCACGGTTGCCTCGTACGTCCAATTGAGGTGCGAGTTCAGGACCCGTCTGATTCGAACGTTCGAGACGATGGCTGTCGATGGCGGGCTCACGACGGGCTTCCCGACCGCAGGGCCACGGGCTCGACGATGCCGGCGTCGGCAGCCGACGCATCGGGTGGTACGGGCGGCACCTGACGAGGAAGGGCCGAGTCGGCGAACAGCTGGGTGGCATCGGGTGACAATATTCGGCTCCTGGCCACTCTGCGTCCGAAGAGTAGTGATCGCGGACCGCCTCAGATCGACGTCCGCTATCCTAGGCGCCGTGGCGCCCAACGATGTCCTGCGCATCGCCTACCTCGCGGACCCAAACGAGCTCCTCGCCCGCGAGTGGATGACCTTTTTCGCACGCCGTGGCCATACCGTGACGTTGATCGTTCGTGATGCGACCGTGATCGCAGATGGATTCGACCCGGCGATCTCGATCCACCGGATGGGACCCATCGGAGGGATCGCCGGACGGATGACGTTTCTGGATGCACGTCGCGTGATCCGCGCGGCGCTCGGAATCGTCCGCCCGGACGTGTTACATGTGCATGACCTGACAACGGGTTTCGGCTGGATGGCCCGATTGTCGGGATTCCACCCATATGTCATCACCGCGTTTGGTTCGGATGTCTATTTGGCGATGAGGCGATCATGGCTCGCCCGCCTGGTCGGTCGGTTCAGTCTGTCGGGAGCCGACCTTGTAACCATGGAGTCGCACGACCTGGAATGGGCGGCAGTCAAGGCCGGCGCAAACCCCAGCCGCGTCCGGGTGGTCCAGTTCGGCGTCGATACCTCGCACTACAAACCAGGCGCCCTCGACGCGGGATTGCGGCATCGGCTCGGCCTGGAGGGACGTCGCGTCCTGTTCGCGCCACGGACGATCGCACCCCTGTACGACCACATGACGCTCGTTCGGGTACTCCCCGGGCTCCCGGCCGACGTCGTCGTGCTCATGAGCGCCCGCAACGCGATCAGCACGTATTTGGCCGACGTCCTGACGCTGGCCGCCGACCTGGGCGTCGCTGACCGAATCACGATCGTGCCGTGGATCGAACACGACGAGATGCCATCCTTCTACACGCTCGCCGACGTGGTCGTGTCCATCCCATTCAGTGACTCGGTGTCCGTGAGCGTGCTCGAAGCGATGGCGTGCGGACGGCCCATCGTCGCTTCCGATCTGCCAAGCCCTCGCGAGTGGCTCGCCGACGTGTGGCCGGAGCTCATGGTCGCGTCCGGCGAGCCCGGAGCCCTGCTCGAGGCTGTGAGGATGGCGCTGTCGATGCCGTTGATGGAATTGGAGCGGCGTGGCGCGGTCTCCCGAGCGATGGTGCAGCAGCGGGGAGAGCGGGAATCCAACCTCCTTCTCGCCGAGGAGCTGTACCGTGGCCTCGTCGCCGCTCGACGCCGTCAGGGGACATGATGGAACGGCACGAAGCTCGGATCGAGGGCCCGACGATAGGCCCTTCGGGCCACCGGAACGAGGAGCGGCGACAAGATCCGGCGCACATCTGGTGACGGCCGACCTCCTCTACCACGTCGATCAGCCGAGTGCATCAGCGCAGGCCGTGCTGTCGTTCTTGTTCGACTCGCTCGGCATTGCGGCCCTGTCCTGCCCTCCCCCGGAGCTTTGGGAGCGGCCCCACCTCGTCTACGGGAACTCGACACGACCGGGCGCACTCGGGATCGCGATCCCTCGCCACCCAGGAGACGTCTTCTGGGGCGACGTCCTGCGAGGGGGCCCGCCGACCGTCGCATCAGATGGTTCGATCCCCTTCGACTTGATCGGCGCGATCGAGGCCCTGTTGACCGATGTCGTCCACGGGGACGTCCCGCCAGCCGACCTCGATCGCCATGGACGGCTGTCCTATGGCGTGAGCCGCCCTGCGCGAGAAGGATTCGGCGATACGCCGATCGTGAACGTCTACGTCGAGTGCCTGCGCCGGATCCTGGCCGATCGCCTCGCGGTGGTGGGCCGACCGCGCTGGCCGGATGGCCGTGTCGCAGCCATCGCCCTCTCGCATGACGTCGATATGCCCGACAAGTATGCGCTGCTTGGCAGTGCGACCCGTCCATGGCGGCTGCGCCGACACCCGCGCACATACGTACGCAAGAGCATCGAACTCGCTCGACAACGCGCCACGGACCCCACGCCTCGCGACCACTGGTTGTTCGATGCCGTCGCCGACTCCGAAAGCAGCCTTGGGTTTCGATCGACGTTTTTCTTCGCGACGGTCCCATTCCACGCCGCGGTCGGTGCCCCCTGGGATGTGGCGTATGACGTGCGGGGACGCCCCTATCGGCGAGTGCTCGCGTCCTTGGTGGATGGGGGATTCGAGATCGGGCTCCACGCAAGCTACCGCGCGCACGAAGATCCCTCGCGCCTCGCCGCGGAGCGCGGACTACTGGAGACGCTGACGAAACGAACGGTGACCGGAGTCCGTCACCATTACTGGCATCTCGGGAGCGATGTCGCGAGGACCCTGCGGGCACATGAAGCGGCGGGGTTCACCTATGACAGCTCGCTCGCCTTCAACGACCACATCGGCTACCGACGCGCCATCGCCCTGCCGTTTCACCCGTTCGACGCCGAGCTAGGTCGCCCGCTGCGCACGCTGCAACTGCCCACGTTCTGTATGGACGGCAACCTCTTTGGTGCCGTCGACAACGTCGATGCGGCCGTCGAGGCCGTCGTGACGGCCGTCAATGTCATCGTCTCGACGGGAGGGATGGGCGCGATCAACTGGCACATCCAGACGTCCTACCCGGGAAATCGCCAGTTCCGGATATGGGGGACGGTGTACCAGGAGATCCTCAGGTGGCTCGCGTCGAGGACCGACATCTGGGTGACACGGCTCGGTGACATCGCGACGTGGGTCTCCCGAGAGCACTCGAGTGCGGCCGTCGGCGATTTACCGTGACAGTGCTGGGCGCACGGGGAGGCGAGCCAGATCCCACAGACCAGGGCACTGCCGACGCATTGGCAGCATCCGCTCTGGGACGACCCAAGCGTCGCGTCCTGATGTTCCTCTACTTCTTCCCGCCGCTGGGCGGCGTCTCGATGTCGCGGAATGTC
>JAYUEA010000064.1:0-7518 GCA_043739465.1 Propionibacteriaceae bacterium | reverse complement strand
GCAGGCCCTCAGCCAGCTGCGAGTAGTAGGCGTTGATCTGACGAGCGCGCTTGGCAGCGAACAGGACGAGGCGGTACTTGCTGTCCACCTTCTCCAGCAGCTCGTCGATCGGCGGGTTGGTGATGCCTTCAGCGTGAACCGTCACTCTTGACCTTCGTTAGGGATTGCTACGACGCCCGGCCAGACCAGGGCCAAGACCTAAAAAGTCTACCAAGTCCTCCACGGTATTCGCGACATCCTTGTTGACGATGACTGTGTCGAACTCCGATGCGGCCGCCAGCTCCTCCTCCGCGGTACGGAATCTGCGCTCCAACTCCGCCTCGCCCTCGGTCCCCCGACCCCGCAGGCGACGCTCCAGCTCCGTCCGATCCGGCGGCATCAGGAACACCGAGCGCGCCTCGGGCATGACCTGGCGCACCCTGCGGGCGCCGGCCAGGTCGAGCTCCAGCAGGCACGTGCGGCCGTCGGCCAGAGCCGTCAGTACGGGTTGTCGCGGCGTGCCGTAGCGATGGAGCCCATGGACGAGGGCCCATTCGAGCAATGCGTCGGATGCGACGAGCGCGTCGAACTCGGCGTCGCTGATGAACCAGTAGTTCACACCGTGCCGCTCGCCCGGACGTGGAGGCCTCGTAGTCACGGAGACCGACAGCCAGACCTCGGGGTGCTGCTGGAGAAGTCGGGTGACCACGGTCCCCTTCCCGACCCCGGAGGGCCCGGTGAGGACCGTGACCGTCACGAGAACTCGGCCTTGAGACCAGCGACCTGATGCCGACCCAGACCCCTGATCCGGCGGTTGGGCGCGATGTCGAGGCGCTCCATCACGTCAGCGGCTCGCTTGTCGCCGACACGGGGCACGCTCTTGAGCAGGTCGACGACCTTCACATGCGCGAGCACGTCGTCCGCTGCAGCGAGGTCCAGAGCGACTCCCAAGGAGACCACGGCATCACGCACCTTCGACTTGAGCTCCGCTCGCGAACGCCGGGCCAATGCCGCCGCTTCTCGCGCAGACTGAAGCTGCTCTGGGGACAACTGAGGAATGGCCACGTGCGTTCTCCGATCGCCTTCGGCCTCGCTCGAGAGAGTGAGGGCCCTCAAAATACGAGCGGGATAGCGAACATCGGGGCTCCCCATGTCCGACCTTCACTACCCGTGCAGACGTCAATCTATCCAATCTCCACAGGCTTTTGCGCCGATGTGACGCGCGTGTCAAGACAGATGGAGTCGTTGTGCCGCTGCGCGCAGCGCATCCGGGTCCGGACCACGCAGCAGCACCTCCCTGCTGACCGAGGGCAGAACTCGGTCGACGGCGGCCCCGAAGATCGCCTTCAGCCCCTCGATCGTGCCTCCCTGCGCCCCTATGCCCGGCGCAAGAATCGAACCATTGAAGGAGTTCAGGTCACAGCCTGCGTCGTCGTGGGTCGCACCGACGACGAGACCGACAGCACCCTGCCCGGTGGCCGCGTTGACCTCGGTGGCCGCGTCCACCATGCCCTGGACGACCGAGCGGCCGTCGGCCCGCACCGCCGCCTGGACATCACGGCCCTCAGGATTGCTCGTGCGCGCCAGCACGTACAGGCCGCGCCCGGTGGCATGCGCGAGGTCGAACGCGGGCTCCAGCGACGTGAAGCCCAGATACGGCGACACCGTGAGAGCGTCGCCGGCGAGCGGTGAGCCGTCGGCCAGGTACGCCTCGGCGTAGGCCGCCATCGTCGAGCCGATGTCACCCCGCTTGGCGTCCACGATCACCAGCGCGCCCGCTGCCTGCGCCGCCGCGATCGTCCGTTCGAGCACCGCGACGCCCGCCGACCCGTGGGCCTCGAAGAACGCCGACTGAGGCTTGAACACCGCGACCACGTCGCCGAGCGCGTCGACCATGCCGCGCGCGACCGCCTCGAGCCCTGCGACGCCGTACTCGTACCCCCACGCCTCGATCACCGAGCGGTGCGGGTCGATGCCGACGCAGAGCCGGCCGCGCGAGGCAGTGACGGCGGCGAGACGCTCTCCGTACGAGGTCATGTGGTCCTCCCCAGCTGTCGGGCGTTGATACCGGCCACGAGGCCGATCCCTGAGTAGATGAAACCCGTGTACACCTGCACCAGCCTGGCGCCGGCGTCCATCATGCGCTGCGCGTCGTCGGGCGTCATGATGCCGCCGACGCCGATGACCGGCAGTGTGGTCGAGGCCGTGATCCGTCGGACGACCTCGAGCGCGCGGGCCGTCAACGGTGCGCCGGAGAGGCCGCCAGCCTGCTCGGCGTGCGCCTCGTCGACGTCAGCGAGCCCGTCCCGTCGCAGGGTGGTGTTGGTCGCGATGATCCCCCGGCCGCCCTGCTCGCTGACGACCCCGATCACCTGGTCGAGAGAAGCGTCGGAGAGGTCCGGGGCGATCTTCACGAAGATCGGTACGGGACCGAGCGGGTGGGTGGTCTGCGACGCCTCTCGGGTCAGGGAGCTGAGCAGGTCAGCCAGCATGCCGCCGTCCTGCAGCGACCGCAGGCCGGGAGTGTTGGGACTGGAGACGTTGATCGCGATGTAGTCCGCGTACGGGGCCAGCATGCGCAGCGAGGCGACGTAGTCGGGCACAGCAGCCTCGACGGGCGTCACCTTCGACTTCCCGATCGAGATGCCCAGCGGGATCCCGCAGGTGGGCTCTCCACGCCGTACGCCGAGGTCGTACAGGCGGTCTGCCAGCGCCTTGGCGCCAAAGTTGTTGAAGCCCATCCGGTTGATGATCGCCTTCGAGGCGCGCAGCCTGTACAGGCGGGGACGGTCGTTGCCGGGCTGCGCCAATGCCGTCACCGTGCCGAGCTCAGCAAACCCGAACCCGAGAGATGACCAGGCCGTCACACCACGCGCGTCCTTGTCGAGGCCTGCCGCAACACCGACGCGTCCAGGGAACCTGACGCCCGCTACGGTGACCGGCGAGGTCGGCTTGCCCGTCAGCAGCCGCAGGGCGCCGCGCTCGAGGGGGCCCAGGCCTCCGAGGAAGCCGATGAGCGACTCGTGGATCAGCTCGGGGTCGCCGCCGTGCGTCCGGAACAGCCCGGGCCGGACCACGGTGCGGTACCCGACGTCGAGCACCGACGACCGCAGGCTCACAGCGTGCCCAGCGCCGCCGTGACCTCGTCGCCCCAGGCCTGGAGCGACCGGACGCTCATCTCGCCGTCACGCGCCGCCTCGATGGCTTGGACGGCAGCCGCCAAGCCTTGCACGGTCGTGATGCAGGGGATGTCGCGGCGGATCGCGGCCGTCCGGATCTCGTACCCGTCGCGTCGCGGCGAGCCCGTGGCGGACCGGCCATGGGGGGTGTTGAAGACGAACTGGATCTGTCCGTCGAGGATCATGTCGACGACTGTGGGGGCGCCGTCAGGGCCGCCGCCCTCGCTGTACTTGCGGACCGACACGACGTCGATGCCGTGCCGCTCGAGCACCTCGGCGGTGCCGGACGTGGCGTAGATCTCGAACCCGAGGTCGGCGAGCCGCTTGATGGGCAACACGGCGTGGCGCTTGTCGGCGTTGTTCACCGACACGAACACGCGTCCGCTCTTGGGCATCGGTCCGTACGAGGCGATCTGCGACTTCGCGAACGCGTTGCCGAAGGTCCGGTCGAAGCCCATGACCTCGCCGGTCGAACGCATCTCCGGGCCCAGGACGGTGTCGACGCCGGTGCCCTCCGAGGTACGGAACCGGTTGAAGGGCATGACCGCTTCCTTGACCGCGATCGGCGAGCCGTGCCAGGTCGCCGCCCCGTCGCAGTGTGCCCGCAGCCTGCCGGACTCGCGTAGCTCCGCGATCGTGGCGCCCATCATGATGAGAGCCGCCGCCTTGGCGAGCTGCGTGCCGGTCGCCTTGGAGACGAACGGGACCGTACGGGACGCGCGCGGGTTCGCCTCGAGCACGTACAAGGTCTCCCCCGCCAGGGCGTACTGGATGTTGATCAGCCCGCGTACGCCGACGCCCTCGGCGATCTTACGCGTCGAATCGCGGAGCTGGTCGATGATCTCCTTGCCGAGCGTGATCGGCGGGAGGCTGCAGGACGAGTCGCCGGAGTGCACGCCAGCCTCCTCGATGTGCTCCATGATCCCGCCGATGTAGAGGTCGGTGCCGTCGTACAGGGCGTCGATGTCGATCTCCACCGCGTCGTCGAGGAACTTGTCGACCATGACGGGGTTCTCGGGGCTCGCCTCTGTCACGCGCGTGATGTAGTCGTCGAGCGTGGCGTCGTCGTACACGATCTCCATGCCGCGGCCGCCGAGCACGTACGACGGCCGGACGAGCACCGGGTAGCTGATCTCGTGCGCGATCCGGATGGCATCGTCGCGCGAGGTCGCCATGCCGTACGGCGGGGCCATCAGCCCTGCGTCCTTGAGCACCTGACCGAACGCGCCCCGCTCCTCGGCGAGGTGGATCGCCTCGGGAGAGGTGCCGGCGATCGGGAGCCCTGCGTCCTTGAGCGACTGCGCGAGCTTCAGCGGGGTCTGCCCGCCGAGCGCGACGATCACCCCGGCGACCGGACCGGCGGCCAGCTCTGCGTGGTAGACCTCGAGCACGTCCTCGTACGTGAGCGGCTCGAAGTAGAGCCGGTCGGAGGTGTCGTAGTCGGTCGAGACCGTCTCCGGGTTGCAGTTGACCATCACGGTCTCGTAGCCGGCCTCGGAGAGCACCATCGCCGCGTGCACGCACGAGTAGTCGAACTCGATGCCCTGGCCGATGCGGTTGGGGCCGGAGCCGAGGATGATGACCGCCGGCTTGGTGCGCGGGGCCATCTCGGTCTCGTCGTCGTAGGTCGAGTAGTGATACGGGGTCGAGGCCGCGAACTCCCCAGCGCAGGTGTCGACCTTCTTGTAGACCGGGCGCAGCCCGAGCTTCCAGCGCAGCGCCTGCACGTCGCTCGCCGAGACACCACGGATCGCGCCGATCTGTGCGTCGGACAGACCGTGCCGCTTCGCCTCGCGGAGCGCCTCGTAGGTGAGCTCGTCGGCGGCGGCCAGCTGGTCGGCAACCTCGATGATCAGGCAGAGCTGGTCGATGAACCAGGGGTCGATCTTCGTCGCGTCGAAGACCTGCTGCGGCGTCGCACCGGCGCGCAGGGCCAGCACGACGCTGCCGAGACGCCCGTCGTGGGGACGCGAGGCGACGGTGAGCAGCTCGTCGACCGGCGTGGTCACCGGACCACTGAGTACGAGCGGGGCCCGCGGGTCCTCGAGGCTGCGCAGCGCCTTGCCGAGGGCCTCGGTGAAGTTCCGGCCGATGGCCATGGCCTCGCCGACCGACTTCATGTGCGTGGTGAGCGTGTCCTCGGCGGTCGGGAACTTCTCGAACGCGAACCGCGGCACCTTGACGACCACGTAGTCGAGCGTCGGCTCGAAACAGGCCGGGGTCTGGCGCGTGATGTCGTTGGTGATCTCGTCGAGGGTGTAGCCGACGGCGACCTTCGCGGCGATCTTCGCGATCGGGAAGCCCGTCGCCTTCGACGCCAGCGCCGACGAGCGGGAGACGCGCGGGTTCATCTCGATGACGATCATGCGGCCGTCGTCGGGGTTGATCGCGAACTGGATGTTGCAACCACCGGTGTCGACGCCGACCGCACGGATGATGCCGATGCCGACGTCGCGCATCCACTGGTACTCGCGATCGGTCAGCGTCAAGGCAGGAGCGACGGTGATCGAGTCGCCCGTGTGGACGCCCACCGGGTCGAAGTTCTCGATCGAGCAGACGATGACGACGTTGTCAGCGCGGTCACGCATGACCTCGAGCTCGTACTCCTTCCACCCGAGGATCGACTCCTCGATGAGCACCTCGGTGACAGGGGACGCGTCCAGGCCGGCGCCCGCGGTGCGGATGAGCTCGGTTCGGTCGTGCGCGAAGCCGGAGCCGACGCCGCCCATCGTGTACGAGGGGCGGACGACCACGGGGTAGCCGAGCTCGTCAGCGGCGGCGACCACCTCATCGAGGGTGTGGCAGATGATCGAGTTCGCGGTCTCGGCCTTGCCGCCGGGGATGTCGAGGCCGGCGACGACCTCCTTGAAGGACTCGCGGTTCTCGCCACGCTGGATGGCGTCGACGTTCGCGCCGATCAGCTCGACGCCGTACTTCGCCAGCACGCCGTTGTCGTGCAGCGCCACGGCGGTGTTGAGCGCGGTCTGGCCGCCCATCGTGGCGAGCAGCGCGTCGGGACGCTCGAGGGCGATGACCTTCTCGACGTACTCGGGCGTGATCGGCTCCACGTACGTCGCGTCGGCGAACTCGGGGTCGGTCATGATCGTGGCCGGGTTGGAGTTCACGAGGATGACCCGGAAACCCTCCTCGCGCAGAACGCGGCAGGCCTGGGTGCCGGAGTAGTCGAACTCGCAGGCCTGGCCGATGACGATCGGGCCCGAGCCGATGACGAGGATCGAGCTGATGTCGGTACGGCGAGGCATCAGGCAGCTCCTCCGGAGCGGGCGCCGCTCATCACGTCGGCGAACCGCTGGAACAGGTAGGCGGCATCGTGGGGCCCGGCGGCTGCCTCCGGGTGGTACTGGACGGAGAAGCCGCGGACGACTCCCCCGGCGTCCGTGAGCTCGAGTCCCTCGACGACGCCGTCGTTGAGGCAGACGTGCGACACGGTGGCCGTCCCGTACGGGGTCGGCGTGCCCTTGTCGAGCGGCGCGTCGACGGCGAAGCCATGGTTGTGCGCGGTGATCTCTACCTTGCCGGTGGTGCGGTCCTGCACAGGCTGGTTGATGCCGCGGTGGCCGTACTTGAGCTTGTACGTGCCGAAGCCGAGCGCCCGGCCGAAGATCTGGTTGCCGAAGCAGATGCCGAAGAACGGCACGTTCCGCGTCAGCGCCGCTTGGACAAGCTCGGCCTGTACCTGCGCGGTCGCCGGATCACCGGGCCCGTTCGACAGGAACAAGCCGTCGGGCTCCAGGGCCATGACCTCGTCGATGGTCGACGTGGCAGGCACCACGTGGACCGTCATCCCGTGCGCCGCCATCAGCGTGGGCGTCATCGACTTGATGCCGAGGTCGAGCGCGACCACCGTGTACAGGCTCTCGCCCGAAGGACGCACCGTGTACGGCTCGGCCGTGGTCACGTCGCCGATGAGGTTCGCACCCTCCATCTCGGGCGAGCTCCTCACCGTGGCGAGCAGCGCGTCGGAGTCGAGCGTCTCGGTGGAGATGCCGACCCGCATCGCGCCGCGCTCGCGCAGGTGACGCGTCAGGGCCCGGGTGTCGATGTCGCTGATGCCGACGACCGACTGCGCACGCAGCTCGTCGTTCAGCGAGCGCTTCGCACGCCAGTTCGAGGGGATGCGGGCCGGGTCACGCACGACGTAGCCGGCGACCCAGATCCTGCCCGACTCGTCGTCCTCGTCGTTCCACCCCGTGTTGCCGATGTGAGGGGCGGTCGCGACGACGACCTGGCGGTGGTAGCTGGGATCGGTGAGCGTCTCCTGGTAGCCGGACATGCCGGTGGAGAAGACTGCTTCACCGAACGTCTCCCCCGTCGCGCCGAATGACCGGCCACGAAAGGT
>JAYUEA010000063.1:0-2494 GCA_043739465.1 Propionibacteriaceae bacterium | reverse complement strand
TGAAGCCCCGAAAGGGCGAGTCAGTTCCGCTGTACATCGACGTACGGTCCGGCCTCGGCCGCCGCACACGTTCAGCGGCCGGCTGCAGCCATGAGGGCGGCAAGGCAAGGTCCCCGAGAGAGCGGAATCCTGATCGTGAGTGCACTCAATGAGCTGAGACAGCTCAAGGGGGTGAAGCAGGAAGGCACCGACAACAAGGCCGCCTACCTCTTCCTCCTCCCCTGGCTCATAGGCCTCGTGGTGATCACCATCGGCCCGATGATCGCGTCGCTGTACCTGTCGTTCACCGACTACAGCCTCCTCGCTCCTCCGGAGTGGATCGGCATCAAGAACTACCAGCGCATGATGAGCGACCCGCGTCTGCTCAACTCGATCCGGGTCACGCTCACGTACGTACTGGTGTCCACCCCGCTCCAGCTGACTCTGGCTCTCGCCATCGCCGTGCTGCTGAACCGCGGCATGCGGGGGTTGGCCTTCTACCGGTCGGTGTTCTACCTCCCGAGCCTCATGGGCTCGTCGGTGGCCATCGCGCTCCTGTGGCGTCAGATCTTCGGCACCGACGGCCTGGTCAACCAGGTCCTTCGCGGCCTCGGCTGGGCGAACCCGCCCGGCTGGATCGCCGACCCGAGCACTGCGCTCTACACGATCATCCTGCTCCACGTGTGGACGTTCGGGTCCCCGATGATCATCTTCCTCGCGGGCCTGCGGCAGATCCCCGACATGTACTACGAGGCTGCGTCCGTCGACGGCGCCAGCAAGTGGACGCAGTTCTGGCACATCACGATGCCGCTTCTCAGCCCGATCATCTTCTTCAACCTGGTGCTCCAGATCATCGGCGCGTTCCAGTCCTTCACCCAGGCGTTCATCGTCTCGGGAGGCACCGGCGGGCCGTCGGACTCGACGATGTTCTACACGCTCTACCTGTACAACCAGGGCTTCGCCCAGCTCGACATGGGCTATGCCGCCGCAATGGCATGGCTGCTCGTGCTCATCGTCGGCGCCTTCACGTTCCTGAACTTCTTCCTCTCAAAGTACTGGGTGTTCTACGATGACTGAGATCGCAAACCAGCCCGTCGAGCCGCAGATCGCCGCTCCCGCTGTGACCCTCGCCACTCGTTCGCGCCCGGCCCAGAAGAGAGGCAGAGGCTTCAACCCTGTGGCGTCGATCATCAAGCACATCCTGCTGATCGCGGCGTCCTTCCTGATGGTCTATCCGCTCCTGTGGATGCTCGTGAGCTCGTTCCGGCCCACCGACGAGATCTTCCGCGACACGACCCTGCTGCCGACGAACGTCACCCTCGAGAACTACGTGTATGGATGGTCCGCGCTCGACCAGCCGTTCAGCGGCTACCTGCTCAACTCGGCGATCGTCGTCCTGGGCTGCATCGTCGGCAACGTGGTGTCCTGCTCCTTGGCGGCGTACGCGTTCGCCAGGCTCACGTTCACGGGCAAGAACATCATGTTCGCGATCATGCTGCTGACGATCATGATCCCGTACCACGTCGTGCTGATCCCTCAGTACATCCTGTTCCAGCAGTTCGGCTGGGTGAACACGTTCCTGCCGATGATCGTGCCCAAGATGCTGGCCACCGACTCGTTCTTCGTGTTCCTCATGGTGCAGTTCATCCGCGGGCTGCCCAAGGAGCTGGACGAGGCGGCGCGCATCGACGGCTGCGGTCACTTCGCCACGTTCTTGCGGATCATCCTGCCGCTCATGGTTCCGGCCATCGCGACGACCACGATCTTCACGTTCATCTGGATGTGGAACGACTTCTTGAGCTCCCTGATCTACCTGATCGACCCGAAGCTGTACACGGTCCCGCTGGCGCTGCGTGCGTTCCTCGACTCCTCCGGCTCCTCCAACTGGGGCGCGATGTTCGCGATGAGCATCGTCTCCCTGATCCCCGTGTTCCTTGCGTTCCTGTTCGGCCAGCGGTTCCTCATCCGGGGCATCGCCACCACCGGCATCAAGTGAGCGAACCCGTACTTCACTGTGACTCACCCGAAGGGAAACGTTGTGACAACTCGTTATGCCGTCATCGGTACCGGCCATCGGTGCCAGATGTACTTCGACGCGATCGGGGGTGACCATGCCGACGTCGCCACGCTCGTGGCGATGGTGGACGTCAACCCCGGGCGGATCCAGGTCCATGCCGATCGGATGGCGACGGAGTACGGCTACGACGTGTCCGCCATCGCCACCGGCGGCCCGGACGAGCTCGAGGACATCCTCAAGCGGTCCGGTGCCGAGCGGGCGATCATCACGACGCCCGACTACAAGCATGCCGAGATGATCGTGCGCTGCCTGGATGCCGGCGTCGACGTCGTCTGCGAGAAGCCGCTGACGATCAACGCCGACATGGCGCACGACATCGAGGCCGCGGTGAAGCGGACCGGTCGCAGCGTCGTCGTGACGTTCAACTACCGCTACTCGCCGCGCAACTCCGAGCTGAAGCGGGTCATCTCCTCAGGCGAGATCGGCGACGTGCTGTCG
>JAYUEA010000062.1:0-2499 GCA_043739465.1 Propionibacteriaceae bacterium | reverse complement strand
CTGCGGGGATCGCCGGCCCCTCGACACGGGCGGTTTCTCGGCCCGGCTCAGCGGTCGGAGGCTGACGCTGACCCCTCGCCGAGAGGCGTCAAACGTGTCCTTTTCGGGCAACATTCGACACTTCTGCCACCTCTCGACGAACAGGACGTTGTCGAGCGGCTCGATCAAGCCTCCGGGCGGAGCTCCAGCGCGACGGTGAACGGCTCGTCGGTCGGGGTCCACGTGACCGAACCGACCAGACGACCCACCGCGCGCAGGTCGGGCTCGATGGTCTTGAGACGTTCGAGCTGCTCGGACGGTCCGCGGAAGTCGGCCGTGAGGGCCTCCGTCTTCATGGACACCTTGGCCTGCGACTTGGCGCCGCGGATCTCGACGAGCGCAGCGGCGATGTCGTCCATCAGCTCGATCTCGTCGGACGTCGGCAGCTCGTCTACCGTCGGCCACGGCGCCACGTGTACGGACCCCTCGTGGCTCCAGGACCAGACCTCCTCGGTGACGAAGGGGAGGTACGGGGCGAACAGGCGCAGCAGCACGCCGAGCGCGGTCACCAGCGCGGCCTTGGCCGACTCGGCCCCCGGCCCCTCCGCGTACGCACGCTCCTTCACGAGCTCGAGGTAGTCGTCGCAGAAGCCCCAGAAGAAGCGCTCGGTGGCTTCGAGGGCGTCCGTGTACTCGAACTCCTCGAGCGCCTGCGTCGCCAGGCCGACGACACCACGCAGCGACTCGAGCATGGCACGGTCAGCGGGTTGGGTGATGGCTGCCGGGTCGGCCTCCAGGCCACTGATCGCCAGAGCGAACTTGCTCGCGTTGAGCACCTTCATGGCGAGGCGGCGGCCGACCTTCATCTGGGTCTCGTCGAACGGCGAGTCCGTACCTGGCCGTGCCATCGCCGCGCGCCAGCGGACCGCGTCGGACCCGTACTTCTCGAGGATCTCGGTCGGGACGATCGCGTTGCCCGTCGACTTGCCCATCTTCTTGCGGTCGGGGTCGACGACGAAGCCGGAGATCGTCGCGCGCGCCCAGGGCACGCAGTCGAACTCGAAGTGGCTGCGGACGACGCGGCTGAACAGCCACGTACGGATGATGTCGTGGGCCTGCGGCGCGATGTCCATCGGGAAGGTCAGCGCGAACAGCTCCGGGTCGCGCTCCCAGCCGCACGCGATCTGCGGGCTGAGCGAGGACGTGGCCCACGTGTCCATGACGTCGGTGTCCGGCACGAAGCCGCCGGGCACGCCGCGCTGGCCCTCGGTGTAGCCGGCAGGGCACAGCGTCATCGGGTCGACCGGCAGGTCGGCCTCGGCGGGCGTGAGCGGGTGGTCGTAGTCGGTCTCGCCGTCGGCGTCGATCGGGTACCAGACCGGGAACGGCACGCCGAAGAAGCGCTGGCGAGAGATCAGCCAGTCGCCGTTGAGGCCGGAGACCCAGTCGTTGTAGCGGTACTTCATGTGCGCCGGGCTCCACGCCATCTCATTGCCGCGTTCGACCAGGCGTGCCTTGAGATCGTCGTCGCGGCCGCCGTTGGTGATGTACCACTGCCGCGTGGCCACGATCTCGAGCGGACGGTCGCCCTTCTCATAGAAGTTCACGTTGCGAGTCGTCGGCTTCGGCTCGCCGTCGAGGTCACCAGCTTCCCGGAGAAGGGTCACGATCGCCTCGCGCGCTGAGAACGTCGTCTTGCCCGCGAGGGCCGCGTACGGCTCGGCGTTGACCAGCCACTCGGGCGTCTCACCCTGGAGGCGGCCGTCGCGCATCACGACCGTACGTGTCGGCAGTCGCAGCTCGCGCCACCACGTGACGTCGGTCTGGTCACCGAACGTGCAGCACATCGCGATGCCGGCGCCCTTGTCGCGCTCCGCGCCGCGGTGGGCCAGCACCGGGATCTCCACGCCGAACAGCGGCGAGGTCACGGTGGTGCCGAACAGGTCGGCGTACCGGGTGTCGTCCGGGTGCGCGATCAGCGCGCACACGCTCGGGAGCAGCTCGGGACGGGTCGTCTCGATGTACACCGCTGAGCCGTCGGGGCGACGGAACGCGACCCGGTGGTAGGCGCCCGGGTAGTCGCGCGCCTGCAGCTCCGCCTGCGCCACGGCCGTCTGGAACGTCGTGTCCCACAGGGTCGGGGCGAAGGAGAGGTACGCCTCGCCGCGGGACAGGTTCCGCAGGAACGCCTTCTGCGCGATGCCGATGGAGCTCGGCGCGACCGTCGTGTACAGGGTCGACCAGTCGACCGACAGGCCGAGTCGGCGCCACAGGTCCTCGAACGCCCGCTCGTCGATCTGTGTGAGCTGCTCGCAGAGCTCGATGAAGTTCCGGCGGCTGATGGGCTGCTGCTTCTTGGGGTCCGGCTTCGCAGGGGGCTCGAAGCCGGCCTCGTACGGCAGCGACGGGTCGCAGCGCACGCCGTAGTACACCTGCACGCGGCGCTCGGTCGGCAGGCCGTTGTCGTCCCAGCCCATCGGGTAGAAGACGTGCTTGCCGCGCATCCGCTGGTACCGGGCG
>JAYUEA010000061.1:0-2511 GCA_043739465.1 Propionibacteriaceae bacterium | reverse complement strand
CGGGCGACGAAGGGCACGCAGATGATGGGTTATGACGGAATGGGCTGGGGCGGGATGGGCGTGGGAGGCATGATCGGGATGATCGTGTTCTGGCTTCTGCTGCTCGCCGCGATCGTATGGGCCGTGAGCCGGCTGCTCCCGGGTCGGCAGCCGCGGCAGAGCCACTCGGAGCCGGGGCAGGAGACTCCCGAGGCGATCCTGGACCGTCGCTTCGCACGGGGCGAGATCGACCTCGAGACCTACCAGATGCAGCGCGCCGCGCTGGCATCCGCCCGTGGTGAGGGCAAGCGATGAGTAGCCCCAACTCCACCGCGACGAGGTCTCGCTGGCTGCCCTGGACGGTGCTGGTGACCGCGGGTCTGCTTCTGGTGGGCTCGGCCGCCTATGCCGCGTCGAGTACGTGGCAGTCTGCCGGTGTCCCTGGGAGCGCTGCGGCGCGACCGACCACAGCTCGTACCGCCGTGGCTGGGCCGACTGCTGGTCAGCCGACCTCGTACACGGTCCCTTCAACGGCCCCCGGCGCAGCCCGGACGGCTGGCCGGGGCGGCATGATGGGCTCCGGCGGCGGCTCGATGATGGATACGCGGACCTGGCTGTCCGGCAACGGCGTCCAGGTGACGACCATCCCGGCAGCACGGGCGAGGGCCGACGCGGCCGCCCGTCCGAGCGGTCTGCACACCGGTGAGGTGATGCAGTTCAGCGACAACTTCTACGTCGAGCTGAAGGACGCATCCGGCGCCTCCGCGACCGAAGTGATGGTGGATCCGGCGACGGGGGCGGTCTTCACCGAGTTCGGCCCGGCGATGATGTGGACGTCCGGCACAACCCCGTACGCGATCTCGGCTGATCGGGCGACAGCGATCGCCTCCGAGTGGCTGCGGGCCAACGCCGCCGGGCAGACCGTTGGTATGACGGACGTCTTCCCAGGCCACTACACGATGGACACGGTCTCCGGAGGCAATACCGTGGGCATGCTCTCGGTGAACGCCACCACCGGGGCTGTCTGGGACCACACCTGGCACGGCACGTACATCGCGAAGGAGGACGCCTGATCGTGGGTCCGTCGCGGAAGCTGAGCGCGCTGGTCGTCGATGACGAGCCGAGCCTGGTTCGCGTCGTCGAGGGCTACCTGATCAAGGACGGCTTCGACGTACGGACTGCTGGCGACGGCGAGACGGCCCTCGAACTCGCACGGGAGTCGGAACCCGACCTGGTGGTCCTCGACCTCGGGCTGCCAGGCATGGACGGGGTCGAGGCGTGCCGCCAGCTCCGTACGTTCAGCCGCTGTTACATCCTGATGCTGACCGCTCGCGCCGACGAGATCGACGTACTTATCGGGCTCGGTGTCGGTGCCGACGACTACGTGACCAAGCCGTTCTCACCGCGCCAGCTGATGGCCCGGATCGGTGTGTTGCTCCGACGTCCCCGTACGGCGAACTCCGAGGAGGCCAACGAGTCGCAGCGGGTATTCGGGGACCTGGTGATCGACCTTCCCGCTCACGAGGTCAGGGTCGCCTCCAGGGTGGTGCCGCTCACCCGCATGGAGTACGACCTGCTGGACGCGCTGAGCAGCCGCCCGCGCATGGTGTTCAGCCGGCAACAGCTGCTCGACACCGTCTGGGACGAGGTGGCCGGGGTCGCAAGCGACGAGCACCTCGTCGACATCCACATCGGCCATTTGAGGCACAAGCTCGGCGACGATCCGAAAGCGGCCCGCTACGTCGTGACCATCCGTGGCGTCGGCTACCGGATGGGGCCAGGATGACGCGCCCGGGCCCAGGATCGCAGTTGGTGGGCATGGGTCTGGCCCGTCGGCTCGTCCTGAACAACCTGCTCGTGATCCTGGCGGGGGCCAGTACGGTCCTGGTCACGGCCTTACTGGTCGGCCCGGCCGTCTTCGAGGCCCATCTCCAACGTGTGCAGCCGGCGCCGGACCTGCTGGTACAAGAGCATGTCGCCCGCGCGTTCGACGAATCGATCCTGGTCTCTCTGGGCGTCGGCATCCTCATCGCGGGTGTCACAGCCTCAGCGATCAGCTGGCTGGTGGCCAAGCGCCTTGCGGCGCCCGTCGCCGACGCGGCGGATGTCGCGAGCAGGCTTGCCGATGGGCGACTTGAGGCGCGCGTCGTCGACCCGCGGATGGGTCCGGAGTTCACCACCCTCACCACCTCGGTCAACCTGCTCGCTCACCGGCTGGAGACCACCGAGCAGACCCGGCGGCAGCTCACTGGTGAGCTGGCCCACCAGTTGCGAACCCCGATCGCCTCCATTAGCGCGACCGTCGAAGCCGTACGTGGAGGCGTGCTGCCCACGGACGAAGAAACCCTCGACACCTTGGCCCAGCAGAGTCATCGCCTCAGCCGGCTGGTCGACGACCTGGAGGTGGTGTCTCGAGCTCAGGAGCGCCAGCTCCTCCTCAACCCTGAGCCGGTGGCCATTGCGGATCTGGTCGAGGCGGCGGTGGCGGCTCACCTCGAACGTTTCCGGACAGCGGGAGTGATCCTCTCCTCA
>JAYUEA010000060.1:0-7563 GCA_043739465.1 Propionibacteriaceae bacterium | reverse complement strand
ATCATGGGTTGGGGAATCGGTACGGGCATCGGCCTGCTGGTGGTTGGCGCCATCCTGAGCTTCGCGGTACGCGACTCTGTACCCGGCGTCAGCCTCGGCGTGGTCGGCTACATCTGCATGGGTGCCGGTGTGCTCGCCATCATTCTGGGCCTGGTCATGCACACGCAGGCGACGAACACGACCCGTACGAACGTCGTCGAGCACAGGGACGACGTCGTCTGATCCTGACATCGGTACAGCTCTGATCCTGGGATCGGTACCGCACTTCGCCTGGATCACCCGAAATGGCCTCCAGGAACGATCTGCGGTACCGATATCCGGATGTGCTCAACCCTGGGCGTTCACCATGAAGTCGGCCGCGTACGTGAGGTACGAACGCAGTTCGGTGTTCTCCGGTTCCGCGAGCGCGATCCCGTCGGCAGCAGCCAGCATGTGGCGCAGCCAGCGTTCGCGCTGGTCGGGGGTGACGGCGAAGGGCGCGTGGCGCATCCGCAGCCGGGGATGCCCACGCTGCTCGGAGTAGGTGTTCGGGCCGCCGAAGTACTGCTCCAGGAACATTCGCAGACGGTCGGCCGCAGGGCCGAGGTCCTCCTCGGGATACAAGGCACGCAGCGGCTCGTCGGACGCCACGCCCTCGTAGAACGCGTCGACCAGCCGCACGAACGTGTCGTGGCCGCCCATCCGCTCGTACGCGGTGGGTGCCTCTGGGCCGACCTCGCCGCCCGACGAGGGCCGCAGGGGGATCGTCACGCCAGCGCGGCCACGATGGCATCGCCGACCTCGGTGGTCGACCGCTTCGCGGCACCGGTGGCGACGATGTCCGCCTCGACGGCCGTCTGGATGGCCTTGGCCTCGTCCGTACGCCCCAGGTGCTCGAGCATCATGGCCACGCTCAGGATCGCGGCCCGCGGGTCGGCGATGCCCTGGCCGGCGATGTCCGGGGCCGAGCCGTGGACGGGCTCGAACATCGACGGGTACGTACCGTCGACGTTGATGTTCGCGCTCGCCGCGAGGCCGATGCCGCCTGTGATGGCCGCGGCCTCGTCAGTGAGGATGTCGCCGAACAGGTTGTCGGTGACGATGACGTCGAAGCGGTCAGGATTGGTGCAGAGGGCGATCGTCGCGGCATCGACGTGGAGATAGTCGGTGGTCACCGACGGGAACTCCGTCGCCACTGCCTGGAAGATCCGGTTCCACAGCCCGCCGGCGTTGACCAGCACGTTGTGCTTGTGGACCAGCGTGAGCTTGCCGCGCCGCGCCGCAGCCCGTACGAACGCGTCCCGCACCACACGCTCCACGCCCATCGCCGTGTTGATGCTGACCTCGGTGGCGATCTCGTTCGCCGTGCCCGCTCGTACAACACCGCCGTTGCCGCAGTACAGACCTTCCGTGCCCTCGCGCACCACGACGAAGTCGATCAGCTTGCCGTCGACGATGCTCGGCGCCAGCGGCGTCGGCACACCGGGGTAGAGCTTCGAGGGCCGCAGGTTCACGGCGTGGTCGAACGCGAAGCGCAACTTCAGCAGCAGGCCGCGCTCGAGCAGCCCCGACGGCACGGACGTGGAGCCAGGGGCAGCCCCGACAGCGCCGAGCAGAATCGCGTCAGCCGTAGCCAGGCGGGCCAGGTCGTCGTCGGTGAGGACCTCGCCCGTACGCTGCCAGCGCTCAGCGCCCAGGTCGTACATCTCGAAGGTGAACGCGTCGGGCCCGGCCACCGCGCGGAGCACCTTGAGCCCCTCCGCGACCACCTCCGGGCCGATGCCGTCTCCGCCAATGACCGCGATCGTCTGAGTCGTCACGATCCGCGAGCCTAGCGCCCCGTTCCCGGGGTTCGTTGACGGTCGCCACGTCCCGGGCACGCACCTCGCTGCGTTGCCGGAACTCGCCAGACGACCCGGTATGCCTTCGTTCCAGCGCCTTGCGATGCACTCATCCGGAACGCGCCGCCCGTGAACGAACCCTGGCAACGCGGCGCAGCGACTGGTCCCGTCCCTGTGACCCACACCACAACAGCCCGTCGCCCCTGGTAGTTTCCGCAGCATGGCGCTCGCATTCCCTGTCCGGTCCCACCCGTCGCTGACTCTCGGTCCGACCATCGCCGAACGCCTTGCCGACCCGGGTTTCGGCCGCTACTTCACCGACCACATGTCTGTCGCGACCTGGCACAAGGGAGAAGGCTGGGGCGAGGACGGACTGGTTCCCTACGGCCCGTTCGCCGTGGACCCGGCAGGCGCCGTGCTCCACTACGCGCAGGAGGTCTTCGAGGGGCTCAAGGCCTTCCGGCACGAGGACGGCTCCGTGTGGCTTTTCCGTCCCGAGATGAACGCCCGCCGGCTCGCCCGCAGCGCCGAGCGGCTCGGGCTTCCCGTGCTGCCCGAGGAGGACTTCCTCGCCTCTGTGCGTGACCTCGTGGCCGCCGACGAGCGCTGGGTTCCCGGCAGCCACGGCGAGATGAGCCTGTACCTGCGCCCGTTCATGTTCGCCAACGAGAACTTCCTCAGCGTGCGCGCGGCCGAGACCGTGCAGTACGCGGTCATCGCCAGCCCGGTCGGCCCGTACTTCCACGGCGGGGTGAAGCCGGTCGAGATCTGGGTCACCACGACGTACAGCCGAGCTGGTTCCGGCGGCACCGGCGCCGCGAAGTGCGGCGGCAACTACGCATCAAGCCTCGTCGCCCAGAAGGAGGCGTACGAGCACGGCTGCAGCCAGGTGCTGTTCACGGATGCCCACACTCACACCTGGCTCGAGGAGCTCGGCGGGATGAACATCTTCCTGGTTTCGGCCGACGGCCGCCTGCTCACGCCCCCGACGTCGGGCACGATCCTCGACGGCATCACCCGCGACTCGATCCTCACGCTGGCCCCCGACCTCGGGCTGACCCCCGAAGTCCGCCCGATCGCGCTCGCCGAGCTCGTTGACGGTATTGGCAACGGCTCCGTGGTCGAGGCGTTCGCCTGCGGAACAGCCGCCGTCGTGACGCCGATCGGACGCTTCCTCGGCGAAGGCATCGACGTGACGGTGCCGCAGCAGCAGAGGACCGCCACCACGGCGATCCGCGACAGGCTGCTCGACATCCAGTACGGCCGCGGCGACGACCCGTACGGCTGGGGCCAGAAGGTCTGTTGACGGGCGAGCCTGTCCAGGGAGCATGTGAGACGACGTCCCACGGGTCGGGACGCCCTGTGTGATCACCGACATTCAGTTGAGAATCGTCTGACACACGCAGCGGGGCGCACCTTCGCACCACCGCTCCCGGACCCAGGAACGAAGGTACAGATGACCCCGGTGAACGTCGCACCCGAGAACTTCCACGTCTTCGACACGACCCTGCGCGACGGCGCGCAGCAGGAGGGTCTGCGGCTGTCGGTGAGCGACAAGCTGCGCATCGCCACGTTGCTGGACGAGCTCGGTGTGACCTTCATCGAGGGCGGTTGGCCCGGCGCGAACCCGAACGACACTGCGTTCTTCGCCGAGGCCGCACAGAGCCTCACCCTCAAGCACGCGACGCTCGTCGCTTTCGGCATGACGACCCGGGTCGGCATGAAGGCCTCCGAGGACCCGCTGGTACAGGCTCTGGTCGACGCGCAGACGCCCGTCATCTGCATCGTGGCCAAGTCGCACGACCGTCACGTCACCGACGCGCTGCGCACCACGCTGGAGGAGAACCTCCGCATGGTGCGCGACACGGTCTCGTACCTCAAGAGCCACGGCAAGCGCGTCTTCGTCGACGCCGAGCACTTCTTCGACGGCTACCGCAGCAACCCCTCGTACGCCATCGACGTGATCCGTACGGCGGCCGAGGCGGGTGCCGAGGTCGTCATCCTGTGCGACACCAACGGCGGCATGCTGCCCAGCTGGATGGGTGACGTCGTGAGCGCGGCCGGTGCGATCGGCGTCGACCTCGGGATCCACTGCCACAACGACACGGGCTGCGCGGTCGCCAACACCATCGCCGCCGTCGAGGCCGGCGTGATGCACATCCAGGGCACGATGAACGGCTACGGCGAGCGCACCGGGAACGCCGACCTCGTGACGCTCATCGGCAACCTCCAGATCAAGTTCGGCTGGCCGCTGGTCACGCCGGCGGCGCTGCGCGACCTCACCCGCATCTCGCACGCCATCGCCGAGATCGCGAACCAGGCGCCGCAGATGCGCCAGCCGTACACCGGTACCTCCGCCTTCGCCCATAAGGCCGGCCTGCACGCGTCGGCGATCAAGGTCGACGAGATGCTCTACCAGCACGCCGACCCGGTCGTCGTGGGCAACAACATGCGCATGCTGATCTCCGACATGGCCGGCCGCGCCAACATCCAGATCAAGGGCCAGCAGCTGGGCCACGACCTGTCGGACCGCGACACCGCGGCGCGGGTCACCGACCGCATCAAAGACCGCGAGGCGCAGGGCTACTCGTACGAGGCAGCCGACGCGTCCTTCGACCTCCTTCTCCGCGACGAGCTCGGAGCGCTGGAGAGGCCGTTCGCCGTCGAGCAGTGGCGGGTCTTCTGCGACCAGACCGACATCAGCGAGGCCATCCTCCGAGTGTCGACGAAGGGTGAGCCGTCCCGCCTGTACGCGGGCGACGGGAACGGTCCCGTCAACGCCCTCGACATGGCGCTGCGCACCGCGCTCGAGCCAGGCTTCCCCCACGTCGCCGACTTCGAGCTGACCGACTACCGGGTCCGCATCCTCGACACCGGCCACGGCACGGACGCGATCGTGCGGGTCCTCATCGACACGCGCACCGGTGGCCGCAGCTGGACCACGGTCGGGGTCGGCAGCAACGTCATCGAGGCGTCGTACGAGGCGCTCATCGATGCCTACCTGTACGGGATCGCTGTCCTGGACACCGCCTCCGTCTGACACCACCAGCCTGGTGTCGCGTGGCCGGAATCCATTGACGCTTGGTCCACATCAGTGGCCGCTGCTGCCGCAGCGACCTGACGGTGTTCCCTTGGTCCCGTCGGTGCCGCGGATGCCGCAGGCTCCCGGCTACTCCGCCTACGACCCCCTGCGGATCGCGGCGAACTTCTCGCGGGAGTCGCGCACCGGAAGGTAGGTGGTGCCGCCTTCCTGGTGGCTGCTCCGACCATGGCGAACGTCACGCTCGACCTGCGCGATGCGGTGCCCCTGCGCGACGTCATCCGCCTCAGTGTGGAGGGCATGGCCGGTGGTCTGACGCTCGTCCTCCCGCAGGGATGGGCCGTAGACACGGACCGCCTCACCAAGGGTCTGGGCTCGGTCCGCAACACGACCGATCCGGTGCCGATAGCCGGTTGTCCGGTGGTCGTGATCACGGGGAGCATGGGTCTGGGCACGTTCGTGGCGCGCGGCGAGCGTTTCTACGAGCGGTGGGCCGAGCGCGGAGGCAGGCGACCAGCAGGAGCTCATGCGCTGACCGGTGGGGCGCGGATGTCCCGCCCCGGAATGTCCCGCCCCGCAATGACTAGGCTGCCCGTGCAGCCACGTGAAGGAGTTCCGCATGCGCATCGCCCGCTATGTCGTCGGTGACCAGATCCAGTTCGGTACGGTCGAGCTGGCCGAGGACGCCGGGCAGCACCCGGACACTGTCGCCAACCTGACGTCGGACCCGCTGGCCGGGCCTGTCACGTACACGGGGGAGCGTCACCTGCTCAGTGACGTACGGCTCCTGGCGCCGGTCATCCCGCGCTCCAAGGTCGTCGGCATCGGTCGCAACTACGCCGCCCACGCCGCCGAGCTCGGCAACGAGGTGCCCGACGAGCCGCTCGTCTTCCTCAAGCCGAACACGTCGGTGATCGGCCCTGGCGAGGCCATCGTGCGCCCGCGGACGACGACCAACCTCCACTACGAGGGAGAGCTCGCCATCGTCATCGGCCGGATCTGCCGCGACGTGCCCCGCGACCGCGTGGCCGAGGTCATCTTCGGCTACACCATTGCCAACGACGTCACCGCGCGCGACCTCCAGAACACCGACGGACAGTGGACGCGAGCCAAGGGCTACGACACGTTCTGCCCGGTCGGCCCGTGGATCGTGACCCACCTCAGCCTCGCGGAGGCGGGCGACCTCGGCATCCGTACGCGCCTCGACGGTGCGCTGGTGCAGGACGCGTCAACCAACCTGCTGGTACGTGACCTGGCCACGTTGGTCTCGTACGTGTCCTCGTTCTGCACGCTCCTTCCAGGCGATCTCATCCTCACCGGCACACCGGCCGGTGTCGGCCCGATGACGCCCGGCCAGCACGTCGAGGTCGAGATCGACGGCATCGGAGTCCTGGACAACGTCGTCGTCGAGGACGCCGGTGCCGACGACTGACGCCGACCGCTGGTCGCTGCCCGAGCCAGGCAGCCGGTACCCGCTGGCCCTGCTCGGCGAGGGGATCGATCCGGAACAGCCGGCCGTACGGTTCTTCGGCGTGCTCGCGATCGTCGTGGGCCTCGTCGGCTACAGCATCGCCTCGAGCTCGGTGAACCTGGGGATCGAGTGGCTCGGGTGGCTTCTTGAGGGCAGGTCGGGCGCGTTCTCCGACTACGCCGTCCGTGCGACCGCGTTCGAGACGGTCTGGGGGCTGGTCGCGGCCAACCTCGCGATCGGGTCCGCGATCCTCGTGGTGGCCGGCTTGCTGAGGCTCCTGCACCGCCGGCGAGCGATCTGGCTGTGGTCCGTGTCGCCGGGGGTGCGCTGGCGGTTCCTGCTCGCTTGCTTCCTCGCGGGGCTGGTGGTCCTGGTCGGGCTCCAGTTCCTCCTCTCGGGGGTACCGGTCCTGAACCCGCAGAACGGTGTCGCCGGGTTCGTCGTGGCTATCCTGATGACCTCACCGATCCAGGCGGTGGCGGAGGAGGTCTTCTTCCGCGGCTACCTGACACAGGCGCTGGGGCTGGTCTGGCGGCGGCAGTGGTTCCCCGTCGTGGCGTCGGCGCTGCTGTTCGCGCTGTTCCACGGCACGCAGAACCTGCCGCTGTTCTTCCACCGGTTCTCGTTCGGGCTCATCATGGGCGCCCTCGTATGGCGTACAGGCGGTCTTGAGGCTTCGATCGGGGCGCACATCGCCAACAACCTGGGGGCCTTCCTGTGGGCCGCGCTGACCAGCTCCGTGGCGCAGGTGCGGGCCGTACAGGAGCTCACGTGGCTCAGTGCGGTGGAGGAGATCGCCGGGTTCGCCGTGTTCGCGGGGATAGCCTGGTGGATTGCCGGGAAGATGCGGGTTCGGGCCGAAGTAGCGGGAACAGCGCTCGGTCGGGGCCAGCCGGGAGCCGGGTTGAGCCCCACCCGTCGGACCCGGTAGAGTTCTACCTCGGCGCTACCAAGCGCTGATGGGGTATGGGGTAATTGGCAGCCCAGCTGATTCTGGTTCAGCACGTCTAGGTTCGAGTCCTAGTACCCCAGCGCGATTCGCTGGGAACCTCGTGGTTTGGTAGCGTGACGCAGTCGCCGAACACGGCGAACAAGCTAGGGCCCCGTTGTGTAGCGGCCTAGCACGGCGCCCTCTCAAGGCGTTAGCGCGGGTTCGAATCCCGTCGGGGCTACTCGAACAGACCTCCTGCCGTCGCAGGAGGTTTTCGTGTCTCTCGTGTCGCGAGCGATGC
>JAYUEA010000059.1:0-2514 GCA_043739465.1 Propionibacteriaceae bacterium | reverse complement strand
GCGACCCAGGTCGTCGCGGGGTCGAGCACCGTGACGCCGGCCCGCATCCACTTCTCGAGGATCCTCCGGTTGAGCTCCCGCGACAGACCGGCGAGCTGGACGCGGTCGTTGACCCCCTCGGTCTGCCAGGGGTCGTCGATCAGGTGGGCTCCGACCGAGCCGCCCGCCCGGTTCGCGTACGTGACGACGTCGGTCAGGTACAGCTCGCCGGCCGCGTTGTCTGTGCGCAGGTTCGCCAGCCCGGCGTTCAGCGTGGCCGCGTCGAAGACGTAGATGCCCGAGTTGATCTCGCGGATACCGCGCTCGTCGTCGGTCGCGTCCTTCTCCTCGACGATCCGGGCCACCGCCCCGTGCTCGCGCACGATCCGGCCATAACCGGTCGGGGAGTCGACCACCGCGGTCAGCACCGTGACCGTGTTGCCCGCAGCCTGGTGCTCGGCGACGAGGCCGGCCAGCGTCTCGCCGGTGAGCAGCGGCACGTCGCCGTACGTGACCACGACATCGCCGGACAGCTCTGGCAGGCTCTCGAGCCCGCATCGGACCGCATGGCCCGTTCCCAGCTGGGTCTCCTGGACTGCCTGCACGGCCCAGGGTGCGATCTCGTGGACGTGCTCCGAGACCTGCTCGCGCTGGTGACCGACGACGACCACGAGATGCTCGGGCTCCAGAGCGCTCGCTGCAGTGATCGCGTAGGAGATGAGGGACCGTCCGCAGACCTCGTGAAGGAGCTTGGAACGCTTCGACTTCATACGCGTCCCACCACCGGCGGCCAGGACGACGACGGCTGTCACGCCGAGAGTGGAATCGTCGGACACGCACGCTCCTTTGCTCTGGGTGTCGCTCCCCGGGTAGGAGTCGAACCTACGTCGCTTGATCCTGATTCAAAGTCAGGCGGGCCCTGCCGGCAGACCAACCGGGGAATGCGAGAGACGGATGGGTGCCGAATCGAGCAACACTCTATAGAACTCCTCTGCTCCCCGTCGCCTGGTGTCGCAGGACTCCTAGGAGATGACAGCCGCGATCGCCCGGCTGACGTAGTCGATGTTGCCGTCGTTGAGCGCCGCGATGCACAGTCGGCCCGAGTCGGTCCCGTACACCCCGAACTCGCCGCGCAGTCGCAGCATCTGGTCCTTGGTGAGGCCCGAGTACGAGAACATCCCGACCTGGTCGGTGATGAAGCCCATGTCCTGCTGCACCCCTGCGGCGACGAGGCCCGCGACCAGGCTGGAGCGCATCACCTTGATTCGGCCGCGCATGCCGCCGAGCTCCCGCTCCCACAGCGCCCGCAGCTGGGGGTCGGTGAGCACGTGGGCGACGATCGCGGCGCCGTGGAGGGGGGGGCTCGAGTAGAGCGTGCGGATGACGACCTTGAGCTGGCTCATGACCCGCTTTGCCTCGTCGGCGTCGGCCGTGACGACCGAGAGTCCGCCGACGCGCTCCCCGTACAGGCTGAACGACTTCGAGAACGACGTCGCGACGAGGAACGACATTCCGGCGGCGAGGACCTTGCCGACCACGTACGCGTCCTCGCTGATCCCCTCGGCGAAGCCCTGGTAGGCCATGTCGAGGTACGGCACCAGGCCGCGCGCGCCGACCGCTGCGATGACGCGGTCCCAGTCGGCGGGCTGCAGCTCGTAGCCGGTCGGGTTGTGGCAGCGCGCGTGCAGCACGACGATCGTGCCCGGCGCTGCGGCCTCGAGGTCGGCGACCATGCCGTCGACGTCGACCCGACGGTTCGCGGCGTCGTAGTAGCGGTAGGTGCTCACGGGGAAGCCGGCGCGCGTGAACAGCGCCTGGTGGTTCTCCCACGAGGGGTTCGAGACCAGAACGGTCGAGTCGGGATTGCTGAGCTTCAGCAGACCCGCGCCGATGCGGAGCCCGCCGGTGCCGCCCAGGGCCTGTACGGTCACGACCCGACCCGCGGTGACGATCTCGGAGGTCGCCCCGAAGACCAGGTCCTTCACCGCGGCCGTGTACGACGGCAGGCCGTCGATCGGCAGGTAGCTGCGGGGCTTCTCGGCGTCCGCGAGAGCGTGCTCGGCAACCTTCACGCACTCCAGCAGCGGCACCTTGCCCGTCGCGTCGAGGTAGACACCGACGCCCAGGTTGACCCTCGTGGGCCGACTGTCGGCGACGAACGCCTCAGTGAGCCCGAGGATCGGGTCGGCGGGTGCCTGCTCGACGGAGGAGAACAGCGACATCACGGGTCCTTTCGCGTGGCCTGTGCGGCAGCCTAGTGGCCCGTTGCCTTGATTCGTTGACGCTTGCCGCGCCCCTGGCACGCACCTCGCGGCGTTGCCGAAGCTCGTCGTACGACCCGGTACGCCTGCGCCCCGGCGCCTTGCGATGCACTCACCAGGACCACGCCAACCGCAAACGAATCAAGGTAACGCCCCACTAGCGACTCCCGCTGACGCCGGCCCAGGGATTCCGGGGCGGGTGGGCATGGGCAACGGGACACCCGTCGGCCCGTCGCGATCTGTGACGACACGGTGTCGTCGGTGGCTCCAGATC
>JAYUEA010000058.1:0-2518 GCA_043739465.1 Propionibacteriaceae bacterium | reverse complement strand
GTGTTCTTGTTGCGGATGTCGTTGCCCCACCACGCGAAGCGCAGCGTCACGGGGCTCGTGTCGTCGGCCGTGGGTGTGCTGGCGGTCGTGGCCGAGCTGCTGCACGCGGCCAGTGCGGCTGTCGCGGCGGCAGCGCCCACGCCAGCGATGAAGTTCCTACGGGTCGTCATTGATCCTCCGTGTGATGTTTCAGGTACCCCTGCAGGCCCGATGTTACGAGCCCCGCTGGCTCTGGGACAGCGCGTGCAAGCGCTTGCCAAGAATCATGCTTGAATCGTTACGGAAACGTGGAAAGGGTTACGCATCCTCGCTCACGACGCGGTAACGGAGCGTGGCTGTGTGCCCTGGATCGAGAGTGACGGCATGTCCGAGCACGTTTCCGGACTCGATACACAGCATGCCCGGCCACTCGTCGTCGCCGAAGTCGGGCATCGCTGCAGCCTTCGCGGCCCACGGGTTCCAGACGACCGTGCTGGCGGCCCCCTCGGACGTGATCCGCAGCCGCCTGCCGAGCACCGGGTCGGTGACGACGACGTCGGTGGCGCGGTCGTACACGCGGTCGGTCTCGGACACGACCGCGATGTCGCCGACCTGCACCTTCTGCTCGCCGTCGACCTTGTCGAGGTAGGAGGCCTGGTCGAGGCCGGAGATCGAGATCTCGCGGACATCGCCGACGGTGAGGTAGGTGTGGAGGGCGACCTCGTATGAGAACGGTGTCGGGCCGTCGTTCGCGACGGTCAGCGCGAGGTCGAGCTGGTCGCCGATGCTGACCTCGTAGGCCACCTGCCACCCGTCGCCGAGCATGGTGCCGGGCGCATCACCGGGCAGGAGGCTGTACGTGTGGACGACGTTCCCGCCGCGCTCCGCGACCTCGGTGAGTGACCAGGTGCTGGTGCGCGCGACCCCGTGGGCAGGCGATTGGTCTCCGGAGGGGCCCGGGCCGAACCAGGGCCAGCAGATCGGTACCCCTCCGCGCAGCGGCTTGCCGGGCTCGCGCGACGAGAACGCGCTCTGCCACAGCACCGGCCGGCCATCGAGCGACCAGGACCACACGTGGGCGCCGTAGTCGTACACCTCGGCCACGGCCCGAGGAGTACGGACGATGCGCGGATTCGGAAGCGTCATGCGCACCAAACTAGCCAGCCCCGAGCCCCAGCGTGGGTCAGGCCTGGGTGATGCCGTTTGTTGACGGTGTTGCCGCCACACGAGGGGGCGTGGTGGTCCGACGGCGCTGCGTGCCGTCGAAGCCCGGTCGCTGGCAGCGCGGGCACCAGTACAGGTTGCGGGCGGCGTGGAGCTCCAGCCGGACAGGCGTTCCGCACACCAGACACCCCTGCTCGTGACGGCGGTAGACGTAGACCTCTCCCCCGTGCCGGTCGACCCGCGGGTCGCGGCCCTGGGCCTCGGGGCCGTGCTCGTCGCGCACGGTGTCGATGCGGTCGTCGATGACGCCTTGGGGCATCAGCGACACCAGGTCGTCCCACATCGCGTCGAAGGTCTTCCTCGGCAGGTCGCGGCCGGGGAGGAACGGATCGACGCGGGCTCGGAACAGCACCTCGGCACGGTAGATGTTGCCGACGCCGGCGAAGATCTGCTGGTCCATCATGAGGGCCGCGATCGTCTTCGACGACCGGTGGAGCTTCGTCCAAGCCCGCTCGCGATCGGCGAACGGGTCGAGCGGGTCGGGTCCGGACGCCGCGGCGACGAAGGAGGCCTCGTCGAGGGAGATCAGCTCGCAGGTCTGCGGGCCCGAGAGGTCGTGGACACCTGCGTCCGGGGTGCCGATGCGCAGCCGCACCTGCCCTGGCCCACCGGGCCACGGGAACTGGCGCAGCTTGCCGATCAGACCGAGGTGGATGTGGACGACACGATCACCTGTGAACTGTACGAACAGGTGCTTGCCGACCGCCCACGCGCGCTCCAGCACCGTGTCGTCCAGCAGCTCCGCCGCGTCGGCGAATCGGCCTTGAGGGCTCGAGACCCGCACGGGGCGTGTCCCGTACGCACCGAACAGGTCAAGCGCGAGTCGATGGATGTGATGACCCTCCGGCACGTCGGCTCCCTTCCGGCGGACAGCCTAGCCACCGACACCGACGTACGCTCTGGCACATGACACGTCCCGAGAACGAGCAGAGCTTCGGCCGCGACGGCGTGTCCGGGCTGGTCTCCCCGGCTCGCGCGATGCGTGCCCGCGACGTCTCTCGTCCCACCCCGGAGGACCGGGAGGCCGCCAAGAAGGCCGCCGCTGAGGCAGTCGCCGCGGCTCGCAAGCGAAAGCCCGTCTGACGCTCGCGAGAGAAGTCACGTGGGTGAGGAGAGAACTCCCGTCACTCAGGAGAGAAGTTACGTGGGCTCAGGAGAGAACTCCCGTCCACTCAGGAGAGACGTTACGTGGCTCAGGAGAGAAGCTGGGTGACCTGAGTTCTCTCCTCAGTGGCACAGAGTCTCTCCTCAGTGACGCAGAGTCTCTCCTCAGTCAGAGGGTGCCGGTGTCCTCGTACGACGTGATGAGGTCGAT
>JAYUEA010000057.1:0-2521 GCA_043739465.1 Propionibacteriaceae bacterium | reverse complement strand
GGCTTCGTACGCGTCGATCTCGGCAAGGATGCTGGCCTTCACGTCCGCCGGGGCGAAGCTGTGGTTCACACCGGCGCGCGCGAGGTCCGCGACACCGGCCGTGTCGAGCCCGAGCAGCGCCGCCGCGACCCCGTACTCGGTCGTCAGTGTCGTGGAGAACATCGGCGGGTCGTCGGAGTTGATGCTCACCGGCACGCCGGCCTCGACCATCGCGCGCAGCGGGTGCTCGGCGAACGTCGCCACGGCGCGGGTCGCGATGTTGGACGTTGGGGAGACCTCGACGGGGATCTGGTGCTCGGCGAGGTAGGCGAGCAGAGCCGGGTCCTGGACGGCCGTCGTGCCGTGGCCGATGCGCTCGGCACCCAGCACGTTGATGGCGTCCCAGATCGTCTGGGGGCCGGTGGTCTCGCCGGCGTGCGGCACCGAGTGGAGCCCCGCCGCGCGAGCCTTCGCGAAGACCTCTTCGAACTGCGGCCGGGGCACGCCGATCTCGGGTCCGCCGAGTCCGAAGCCGATGAGGCTCTCAGGCCCGTGGTCGAGCGCGTACGCCAGGTTCGTGACACCGGCCGGCAGTCCCAGCTCGCCGGGGATGTCCCAGATCCAGCGCATGGTCAGGTTGAGGTCGCGCTCGGCGAGGACACGTACGTCCTCGATGGCCTCGACGAAGGCCTCGATGGGTACGCCGGCGAGCACGTTCGTCACGGGCGAGCAGGTCAGCTCGACGTAGCGGACCTGCTGGCGCGCCAGCTCACCAGCAATGCCGTGGGTGAGGGTGTGGATGTCCTCGGGAGTGCGGACGAGGTCGACCACCGAGAGGTACAGCTCGATGAAATGGGCGAAGTCGGTGAAGGTGAAGTAGTCGGCCAGCGCGTCGGGATCGGACGGGACGCGGCCGGGATGGCGAGCGGCCAGCTCGGCGACGATCGCGGGCGAGGCGGAGCCGACGTGGTGTACGTGCAGCTCGGCCTTCGGCAGATCGGCGATGAACGCCTCGATCTGGGGCGTGGGACGCGGCTGGGCATCAGACAGTGACATGCGAGAGATAGTGCCCTATCGGGCGGGTTCTGGGGCGGGAACGGCGCTTCACGAGGGGTGCGGCACAGAGGTCTGGGTCGCATTCGTCATCGGGTGTCAGGCTGGGGGCATGACCGAGCAGCAGCCGTACGACGTCGTGAAACGTTATCCCGGCTTCGAGGTGCGTCGTTACCCGACGCACCTGATCGCCGAAGTGGAGGTGGACAGCTCGTTCACCGATGCCGGCAACCGGGCGTTCGGAGTGCTGGTGGGGTTCATCTCGGGTCGCAACAGCGCGCAAGGCAAGATCGCGATGACTGCTCCGGTCGTGCAGGAGCCGACGAAGATCGCGATGACGGCGCCCGTCATCCAGGAGCCCGGTGACGATCCGGGCCGACATCTGGTGTCGTTCGTGATGCCGGCCGAGTACAGGCTCGACACGCTGCCCGCACCGACGGACTCGCGGATCACGATCCGGGAGATCCCCACGCAGGAGGCCGCAGCCGCAACCTTCTCGGGACGGTGGACGCAGCAGCTCTACCGGGAGCACGTGGCAGAGCTTCGTACGGCCGTGGCGGACGCGGGCCTCGAGGTGAGCGGGCCCCCTCGGTTCGCCCGCTTCGACCCGCCGTGGAGGCCATGGTTCCTGCGCCGCAACGAGGTCGTACTGCCGGTTCTGTCCGTAGTCTGAGCCCATGCTCACCATCACCACCACTGACGGGGTCGCTGAGGCGATCGTCGCGACTCCTCCGCAGGGGACCGGGCCCGGAGTCTTGTTCTTCATGGACGCGTTCGGGCTGCGTCCGCGCGTCCAGGACATGGTCGAGGAGATCGCGAGCTGGGGCTACGTCGTGATGGCGCCGAACGTCTTCTACCGGGACGGCGACGCCGCCGAGGTTGCGCCGCAGGGAGACATGACGACCCCTGAGGGACGTGAGGCGTTCTTCGCGGTGGCCGGTCCGCGCATCGGGCACCTGACGAGCGAGTTGGCGGAGCGGGACAACGACGCATACCTGGCTGCCCTGCGCGCCTTGCCGGAGGTGACTGCTGGGCCTGTCGGCGTGGTGGGGTTCTGCATGGGTACGAGGCTGGCCATGAGGGCAGCCGGCCACCATCCCGAGGCTGTGGCGGCATGTGCCGGCTTCCACGGGGGTGGGCTGATCACCGATGCGCCCGACTCGCCGCACCTCGAGCTGGCCACGGCGAAGGCCGAGTTCCTCTTCGGCCACGCGGACAACGACGGTTCTCTGACTCCTGCGAACGCCGCCGACCTGGGCGAGGCGCTGGACGCAGCCGGCCTGACTGCGACCAACGAGGTCTACGAGAGCGCGCCCCACGGCTACACGATGTCCGACACCTCGTCGTGGAACGAGGCCGCGTTCGTACGGGCGTTCAAGAACCTCAAGGACCTGTACGGGCGGGCGCTGAGCTGACCTGAGAGCTTCCTACGGCAGCGATAGCGTGGCCGCCGGAACCGTTCGGCAAGGCGAGTCGATTGGCAGGGTGC
>JAYUEA010000056.1:0-7597 GCA_043739465.1 Propionibacteriaceae bacterium | reverse complement strand
CCGCGCGCACGGTGATGAGTATGGCGGCAACGGGCGCCCGTGGAGAACGGATCGCCGTATGGACGGGCCAGCTGCCCCGTCAGTTCACTCGGGCGTGGGCGCCAGAAGGTGGTCGGCGAGGAAGTCCAGGGTCGTGGGCCAGGCGGCAGTGCTCGCGGCAGCGTCGTGGAACATCGGGTTCGGGTTGTCGAACGCGTGCCCGGCGCCGTCGTAGGTCCGCCAATCCACGGGCCCGGGGGATGCCGCCAGCGCCTCGCGTGCCTTCGCCTGGGCCTCGGCCTCGATGAACGAGTCCTTCGAGCCCCAGTGGTGCAGCTGCGGGGCGCGCACCTTGTCGGCGAGGTCGGTGAGGCGGGGGAGCGCTGAGCCGTAGTAGGAGACCAAGACGTCGGGGTCGGCCATCGCCGCAACCTGGAACGCCAGGCCACCGCCGAAGCAGAAGCCGAGGAGCCCGACCTTGACAATGCCCGATTCGGAGCGAAGGGCCTCCAGGGTCGCGACCACGTCTGTGGCGGCGGTCTGCCAGTCGAGGGCCTGCATGGCTGACATGCCCTGCATCAGGTAGTCGGGCGACTCCGGGTCGATGACGGGCTCCTGCGGAAGCCGGTCGTACAAGACCGGTGCGTACACCAGGTAGCCCACGTCGGCGAGGTCCTGGCAGCGGTCCTGGATGTAGCCGGAGACCCCGAAGATCTCCTGGACGACGACGACGCCCGCCCCGTTGGGCGCCGTGGGTGCGAAGCGGAGGACGGGCAGGTCACCGTCGTGGGTAGGGGCGAGCACGGTCTGCGGCATGGGTGACAGTCTGGCCACGCGCGCCCCCGAGCGCCAGTGTCCACCGGAGGGTGTTGAATACGGCCCGTGACCACGATCCTCTCCATCCAGTCGTCCGTCGCCTACGGGTACGTGGGCAACTCCGCCGCCACCTTCCCGCTGATGCGGCTTGGCGTCGAGGTCTACCCCGTGCTCACGGTGCACTTCTCGAACACCACCGCGTACGGGACGTGGCGGGGGCCGGTGCTGTCCGCTGACGACGTCCGGGCGGTCGTGCAGGGCATCGACGAGCGGGAGGCGCTGACGGCGGTCGACGGTGTGCTGACGGGCTACCAGGGCAGTGCGGCGATCGGCGAGGCGGTGCTGGAGACGGTGGCGCTGGTCCGCGAGCGCAACCCGAAGGCGATCTACTGCTGCGACCCCGTGATGGGCGACGTCGGTCGCGGCTTCTTCGTGACGACAGGCATCCCGGAGATGTACCGCGACCGGATCGTGCCGCAGGCAGACATCGTCACGCCCAACCAGTTCGAGCTGGAGTTCCTCACCGGGCACTCCGCGACGACGCTGGACGAGCTGCTGGCGGCTGCTGACGCCCTGCGCGCGACAGGGCCCGGGATCGTCCTGGTCACGAGCGCCATCACCGACGACCTGGGGGCCGACGCTGTCAGCATGCTCGGGGTGTCGGCTGATGGCGCATGGCTGGTCTCGACGCCGCGCCTGGCACCGACGTTCACCGGCTCCGGTGACATCACGGCCGCGGTCTTCCTCGCCAGCTTTCTCAAGTCGGGCTCACTGCCGGACGCGCTCGCCGACACGGCGGCGATCGTCTACTCGGTGCTCGAGATCACGGCGGCGTCAGGACATCGCGAGCTGCGGCTCGTCGAGGCGCAGGACGCGATCGTGAACCCGCCGCACGCGTTCTCCGTACGGAAGGTTCGCTGAGCAGACACCCGTGCTGTGACGGAACACCCCCCCCACGTGGGGTGTTCTGTCTCGGGTGTGAGGCCTACTCGCGGAAGGTCTCGATGTCGGCGCCCAGTAGCGCCAGACGCTCGGGCAGGTCCTCGTAACCGCGCTGGATCACGTAGATGTCGCGGATGACGGACTCACCGCGGGCGGCGAGCGCGGCCAGCAGCAGGCAGACGGCAGGACGCAGCGCGGGTGGTGACACGACCTCCTGGCCGCGCCACCGGGTCGGACCCGTGACGAGGAGGCGGTGGGGGTCGAGCAGCTGCACGTCCGCGCCGAGCTTGGTGAGCTCCAGGAGATGGATCGAGCGCGTCTCGTACACCCAGTCGTGGATCATCGTCGTGCCCTCGGCCTCGGCGGCGATCACCGCGAAGAACGGCAGGTTGTCGATGTTCAGGCCCGGGAACGGCATGGGGTGGATCTTGTCGGCATGGGCGTGCAGCACCGACGGCTTGACGGTGAGGTCGACAAGGCGGGTGAGGCCGTTGCGCGACAGGTACTCGGCGCTCGTCTCGAACTCCAGACCCATCTCCGCCAGCACCGCGAGCTCGATCTCGAGGAACTCGATCGGCACCCGGGTGACCGTGATCTCGGACTTGGTGACCACCGCTGCCGTGACCAGGCTCATGGCCTCGATCGGGTCCTCGGAGATGTCGTACGCCACGTCACGATCGATGTGGGCCTTGCCGCGGATCCGCAGCGTGGTGGTGCCGATGCCCTGGATCTCGACGCCGAGCGCGACCAGGTAGGCGCAGAGGTCCTGGACCATGTAGTTCGGGCTGGCGTTGCGGATGATCGTGAGGTCGTCGGTCATCGCCGCAGCCATGAGCGCGTTCTCCGTGACGGTGTCACCGCGCTCAGTGAGCGTGAAGTGCCGGCTCTCGGCGGCCGTCGGGTGGCTGTGGCACTGGTAGTAGCCCTCGGTGGCGGTCACTTCGAGGCCGAACGGCCGCAGAGCCTGGAGATGGGGCTCCACCGTACGTGTGCCGAGGTTGCAGCCGCCCGCGTACGGGAGCTGGAACTCGCCTTTCTCGTGGAGCAGAGGGCCGAGGAACATGATGACGCTGCGTGTCTTGCGGGCAGCATCGGCGTCCATCGCCTCGAGGTTGAGCTTCTCGGGACGGCGGATGCGCATGGCGGACCGTCCGTCGACCCAGGTGCATTCGACGCCGATGCTCTCAAGAACCTCGACCAGGCGGTTCACTTCTTCGATGCGGGCGATGCCGCGCAGCGTGGTGGTGCCGTGGTTGAGCAGCGAGGCGCACAGGAGTGCCACGGCTGCGTTCTTCGACGAACGGACCTCGATCGAGCCGCTGAGGTGGCGGCCGCCGTGGATCCGTACGTGGACGGCACCCTTGCCCGGGGCGATGATCTCGCTGTCCAGAGCACTGGCGACGCGGTTGATCATCTCCAGGGAGAGGTTCTGGTTCCCGGACTCGATGCGGTGGACTGCCGACTGGCTCGTGTTGAGCAGATCGGCCAGCTGGGTCTGGGTAAGACCACGCTGCTTCCGGGCATCCCGGATCAGCATGCCTACCTTCTGGGGGGTCGTATCCACCGGGGCAGCATATCTCACATGAGATATATGCGGGCTCAGGAGGGCTAACGCGAGGCCCTTGCGGTCAGCAGCTCGCGCTCGTCGTCGTTCGACAGACCGGCACCCTGCGGGCGTGGTCCGGGCCGTTCCTCCTCGTCGTCGAGGGCGCCGAGAAGAGTCTCCACGAGGGGTCGGCAGTGAGGCCGGCGCGCCGCTGCGCTGCTGTCGAACCGTGCGCGCTCGTTCCGGTCGCCGAGCCACAGAAGGAGCGAACGACCCCATCCGGGACGAGCACGCGTGCTCACGCGCCGCTGCGTCGGTGCCACCGCACGTCCGAGGAAGGCGGTCCCGCCGAGGATGAGGATCTTCATCCCGCCCATGGCACCACAGGCACGGGCAGGCCGCCAGAACTGGCTAAAGTGACGGGCATGAGCGCTCATTACGACGTCGTGGTCATCGGTGCCGGCCCCGGAGGGTACGTCGCCGCGATCCGTGCAGCCCAGCTGGGGCTGAAGGCGGCTGTGATCGAGAAGCAGTGGTGGGGCGGTGTCTGTCTGAACGTGGGCTGCATCCCGACCAAGTCGCTGCTGCGGAACGCGGAGATCGCGCACGTCTTCACGCACGAGAAGGACACCTTCGGCATGAGCGGCGAGGTGACGTTCGACTACGGCAAGGCGTACAGCAGGAGCCGTGCGGTCTCGCAGCGGATGGTCAACGGGGTCCACTTCCTCATGAAGAAGAACCGGATCACCGAGTACAACGGCTGGGGCACCTTCGTCGATGCGACGTCGATCCAGGTGACGACCGACGACGGCACCGAGACGATCACGTTCGACAACTGCATCATCGCCTCCGGATCGACGACCAAGATGCTCCCGGGCGTCACCACGAGCGAGCGCGTGGTCACGTACGAGGAGCTCATCGTCTCCGACAGCCTGCCGGCCTCGATCATCATCTGCGGCGCCGGTGCGATCGGTACGGAGTTCGCCTACATCCTGCGCAACTACGGGGTCGACGTCACGATCGTCGAGTACCTCGACCGCATGGTGCCGCTGGAGGACGCAGAGGTCTCGGCAGAGATCGCCAAGGCGTACAAGAAGCTGGGCGTGAAGCTCATGCTGGGCCACGGCGTGAAGACGATCACCGAGACCGACGGGGGAGTGTCCGTCGCAGTCGCTCCGGCGGCGGGTGGCGACGAGGTCGTCCTAGAGGCCGAGAAGGTCTTGGTGTCGATCGGGTTCGCCCCGCGTACCACGGGCTACGGGCTGGAGAACACTGGCGTGCAGCTCACCGATCGCGGCGCGATCGCCATCGACGACTACATGCGCACGAACGTGCCCGGGCTGTACGCGATCGGCGACGTCACGGCGAAGCTCATGCTGGCGCACCTTGCTGAGGCGCAGGGCGTCGTGGCCGCGGAGACGATCGCGGGCGTCGAGACGATGCCGATCAACTACGACATGGTCCCGCGGGCCACGTACTGCCAGCCGCAGATCGGGTCGTTCGGCTACACCGAGGCGCAGGCGAAGGAGAAGGGGTACGACGTCAAGGTGTCGAAGTTCCCCTTCACCGCGAACGGCAAGGCCTGGGGGCTCGGCGACGCGGTGGGCTTCGTCAAGGTTGTCGCCGATGCGACGCACAACGAGATCCTCGGCGCGCACATGGTCGGCCCGGACGTGACCGAACTGCTGCCCGTGTTCACGCTGGCGCAGATGTGGGACCTCACGGCCGACGAGATGGGTCGCAACATCCACGCCCACCCGACCCTCTCGGAGGCGATCAAGGAGGCCGTCGAGGGCATCGCCGGCCACATGATCAACATCTAGGAACCTCCACCCACGGACCCCACAACCCGTACATGACGTCACATGCCGTACATGTCGTGTGACGTCATGTACGGGTTGTGAGGTCCGGGTGCGCGCCGCCCCTGGCATCGAGCGCCCCGAACAGTTGTCCACAGCCTGAGCAGATTCTTCTTGATAGTTGGGATTCTGGCATGTGACGGTGGGGGAATGGTGATCACTCGCGCTGAAGCGACCTCGGCGGGAACGACAGACGACGAGCTGCGTCGCCTCGTCGCGTCAGGTGTGTACGTGAGGCTGCTGCGGGGCGTGTACGCCGCGGCGGCCGAGCTCGGCGCCAGCGACGAGCGTCATCGGCTGCGAGTGCTCGCGATGGCCAGGCGAAGCGGCTATGCCGCGTCGCACGTGAGCGCCGCCGTGCTCCACCGTCTGCCCGTCTCCGGGGCCGACCTTTCCGAGATCCACAGCGTTCGCGTCGGCGTGGGCGGCAACCGGCGGGCATCCGGGCGCCAGGTCCACTCGGGCCGGGTCGCTGCTGAATGGCTCACGACCGTCGACGGGGTTGCCACCACGACGGTGGCGCGCACCGTGGTGGACATGGCCCGTACACAGCCGCAACTCGCCACCCTGGCCGCGGCCGACGCCGCCCTCCACCGACGCCTGTGCACGCCTCAAGAGCTGACGGCCGCTGCACGAAGCGTCACCCGGCACCGGGGAGCCCGCCGCGCCCGGGCTGTCGTGGATCTTGCCGATGGCCGGTCAGAGAGTCCGGGCGAGACCTGGACGCGGATGGCGCTCATGGACGGCGTCCTTCCCCTGTCCGAGCTCCAGATCCGCGTCTTCGACGCGTTCGGGGACTTCGTCGGACGCGTCGATGGCGGCTACCCCGAGCTCGGGGTCCTCTGGGAGTACGACGGTCGGGGCAAGTACACCGGCCGCTACGACTCGAACCTCTCCGCCGTGGACGCAGTCCTCGCCGAGAAGCGGCGAGAGAGTCGCCTCACCGAACTGGGCTGGATCGTCATCCGCATCGATGCCTCCGACCTCCGCGACCCTGCCAGACTCCGCGCCCGCGTCCAAGCGGCGCTGCAACGCTCCGAAATGGCAGGTACCCGGCCAGCGGGCAGGTACGAGCTGACGCCCCGCACGCGCTGACAACGTCCACATCACAACTCGTATCTGACCTCACACGCTCTGCAGTACGTGTGAAGTCATGCTCGGGTTGTGAGGTCGCTGGATGCGACGCGCCTACATGGAGGACCGGCAGTTCGCGCTAGCGGGCGTCGAAGCGCTGCCAGGCCGGCTTCCGCGCGTACGTGACCTGGTAGTACTCGAGCAGCTCCAGCTTGCTGGCGGCCTCGGGGTCGATGACGACGGTCGCATGCTGGTGCAGCTGCAGGACTGAACCCGGCCACCGCGACGTGACCGGTCCTTCGACCAGCGCGGCGATGGCAGCGGCCTTGTGAGCCCCCATCGCGACGAGTACGACCTCGCGCGCGGCCCTGATCGTGCCGAGGCCCTGCGTCAGGCAGTGGTGGGGCACGTCGTCGATGGAGTCGAAGAACCGCGCGTTGTCGCGACGAGTCGCGTCCGTGAGGGTCTTGATGCGCGTGCGTGAGGCGAGCGACGAGGTGGGCTCGTTGAACCCGATGTGGCCGTTGCTGCCGACACCCAGGATCTGTACGTCCACGCCGCCCGCATCGAGGATCGCCTGCTCGTAGTCCAGCGCGGCCTGCTCGATGTCCTCGGCGAAGCCGTTGGGCGTGTGGATCCGCGAAGGGTCCATGCGCAACGGTTCGGTGACGTGCTTGCGGATGATCTCGGCGTACGACTCGGGATGGCCCGCCGGCAGGCCGACGTACTCGTCGAGGGCGAACGCGGAGGCGCGGGACAGGTCGAGCCGTCCGTCGGCGACACGGGATGCGAGCCGGTCGTACAGGGCGATGGGAGAGGAGCCCGTCGCGACCCCGATCACGACATCGGCACCGTTGTCGCGGCAGACCCGGGCGACCTTGGAGGCGGCGACGTCGGCGACTTCTTCGGCCGAGGGACAGATGATGACTTCCACAGCGCTCCCTGGTGGTTGGCCCTTGGGTGTTGGGCGACACCCCCATTCGTACTCGTCAGCGACGCGCCGCACCAACACGCCGCGCCCCGAGGGCTTCGGCGGGCACTAGCCTGTGCTCGTGGCCCGCGTCGACATAGAGGTGCTCTCGTCGCCCACTGTGAACCATGCACTCGCCCACAACCGGGTCCCGTTCCTGCGCCGCGTGTCCCTGGGTGTCCCCGCAACTGAGGCACCCGTGACCGGAACGCTCCGTCTCGGCGTCCTCGACCCGTACGGGCAGGAGATCGCGCGCCCCTGGTCCATGGAGGTCCGTCTCGAGCCGGGGGAGCCCTTGGTGCTCGACGACCTGCAGCTCTTCCTGGACCCGGCGATCGTCAGCACGGTGGAGGAGGCCACGCGGACCGAGATCCGGGTCACCCTGGAGAACGCGACCGGAGTGCTCGCCAC
>JAYUEA010000055.1:0-7603 GCA_043739465.1 Propionibacteriaceae bacterium | reverse complement strand
AGGACCCCAGGGCCCCAACCCGTATGGGTCTTCGCCCACGCCCGCGCCGCAGGCGCCGGCGTACGGGTCCTCGCCCACCCCTCCGCCGCAATACCGCGTGCCGCAGCCGCCCTACACGCCGCCGCAGCCTGGGTACGGGGCCCAGCCAGGTCCGTATGGGTCTTCGCCCACGCCCGCGCCGCAGGGGCCGGCATTTCCCTCACAGCAGCAGTACGGGTCCCAGCAGCCGACCTATGGGTCTCCGCCGAGCGGCGCCGGGCAGCCCGGCTACGCCTCGCAGCCACAGTTCGCGCCAGCGCAGCAGCCCTATGGGCAGGCGCCCGGCGCATGGAGCCCCACCGGCGGGCTGCCGCCCGCGCCGCCGAAGAAGTCGAAGGCCGGACTGATCGCGGCAGTGGTCGCCATCACCGTGGTGCTCGTCGGGGGCGTCGGTCTGTGGCTGGCCCTGCGGCCGAAGACCACGACCGCCTTCGGTACCACCACGAGCACGTACCCGACGACGGCTGCAACCAAGGCCACCACGACGGCCGCGACGAAGGCGACGACCGCGGCCACCAAGGCCACGACCACGTCCAAGACGTCGTCGGGAGATGCGACGTGCTCCGGCTCGACGATCGACAGCGATGCCTACAGTGCAACGGTCCCGACGGGCTGGGAGTGCAGCTCGCAGAGCGGCACCCTCATGATCACCGACGCGAAGTTCGACACGGTCCTGGTCATGGTGCTTCCGTCGACGACCGATGCCGCCAAGGTGTGCGCGTCATTGTCCAGCGCAGGCGCCATGACCGAGCTTCCGGACACCCAGTGGGGCGGCAAGACCGCGAAGACCGAGGACCTCGCCAGCGGCAACACCACGATGCACGTGCGGTGCGTCGCAGTGTCCGGCGCGGTCTACTACCTGATGGCGCTGCCGATCTCGGGCTCCTACGCCGAGATCATCGCCGGGGTCGACGCCCTGACGAGCGCATGGACGTGGAAGTAGGCGCGGCGGATCTGCCGTGTGAGCTCGTGCCGAGGTGGAACCCTGCGCCACTAGGCTGATCGCAGTCGACCGCGAGGGGAGTGTCCGATGACCCAGCCGCCTGGCACTGGATCTGGACCCTATGGCCCGCAGGGGCAGAATCCGTTCGGGCAGCAGCCTGCCCCCGATCCGTACGGTTCACCTCCGCCGCAGCCGCCTGCGCAGGACCCCTATGGGTCTCAGCCCGCGCCGCAGACGCCTCAGTACGGGTCCCAGCCGCCGAACCCCTATGGTGCTGCGCCTACGCCCGCGCCGCAGCCGCCTGCGTATGGAGCTTCGCCCACGCCCGCGCCGCAGGCGCCTGCGTACGGCCAGCAGCCTCCGCAGAGCCCGTATGCGCCTACGCCTACGCCTGCGTATGGGGCGCCGCAGGCGCCGCAGTATGGGTCTTCGCCGACGCCGCAGCCCACGCCCGCCTACCCGGCGACGCCACCGAGCTACGCAGGGTCGGCCCCCTCGGCGACCCCGTATGGCTCCACGCCCGCGCCGCAGCCGCCTGCGTATGGGTCTGCACCCACGCCGCAGGCGCCCGCGTATGGCGGTCACCCCGCAGCCTCCTCCTTCGGCAGCTCGGCTCCCGCGGGACCATCGACGCCCGGATATGGATCCGCAGGCGGCCCTCAGCCGTATGGGTCTCCGCCCACGGTCGCACCGCAGGTGCAGCCGTATGTGCCTGGCCAGGCAGCGCAGCCGGGGTGGTCGGGCAACGGCCCTGCCACGACGCAGGCGTACTCGTCGGGGCCCAACGGGTTCCCGCCCGCACCGCCTGCCAAGAAGTCGCGCACCGGCCTGATCATCGGTGTCGTCGCCGCAGTGCTCGTCGTGCTCATCGGTGGCGGCATCCTGTTGACCAACGTGATGAACAACAACGTCGCGACGCCGACCGTCACCCCCACCGCCAGCGCGACCTCGACGGCGACCAAGTCCGCCTCGACGAGCGCGACGCCAACCGCCTCGAAGAGCTCGGCCGCCTCGTCCGCGAGCGGCTATCCCGGGTTCAAGCAGACCGGGTCGACCCTGACCGGTCCGAACTTCACGACGACGATGCCCGCCGGCTGGACGTTGAGCTCCAGCAACGGTGGCAAGAACGAGGGCGAGATCGTCGACAGCTCGAACAACATCATCGACTACTACAGCGACTTCACCCGCAATGCGTCGGCCAACTGCACGTACCAGATCTCGAGCGTCACCACGGGCAGCGGTATCGAGTCCAGCGATCCGCCGGTGAAGGTCGACGGGGTCACGTGGGGCGGGACCGCGGCCACGGGTATGAAGGTCACGATCAAGCGGGGCACGCAGACCAAGCGTGAGGTCTTCGCGTTCTTCTGCTTCGACCGCAACGGCTCCGGCTACCTGATCCGCACCATTGCCTGGGAGGCCGACGACGCCAGCGTGCAGACCGGCGCGCAGTCCTTGCTGGCCGCCTGGAAGTGGCAGTGACCTGAGCAGAACCACGAAGGCCCGGGTCAGCGATCACCCGGGCCTTCGTGTGTAACGGGCCACTAGATGCGGCGACGCGCCGCCCCGCGGTCGGCTGACTGGGCCAACGACGCGTAGATCTTGAGCGACTGCGAGACCTCGCGGTCACGGGCGGCCGGCTGCCAGCCGAGTTCGTCCCGACGTGCGCGACGTGAGGCGAGCTCGTCGTCGGAGACGCACAGCGTGATCGAGCGCTCGGGGATGGAGATGGCGATCTCGTCGCCGTCCTCGATGAGTCCGATCGCACCGCCTGCCGCCGCCTCCGGCGAGATGTGCCCGATGCACAGGCCGCTCGAGCCGCCGGAGAACCGCCCATCGGTGATGAGTGCGCACTGAGGGCCGAGGCCGACGGCCTTGAGGTACGAGGTGGGGTACAGCATCTCCTGCATCCCCGGGCCGCCCTTCGGGCCCTCGTAGCGAACCACGACGACGTCGCCCGGCGTGATCTTCCCGCCGAGGATCGCCTCGACCGCCGCCTCTTGCGACTCGGACACGCGGGCCGTGCCGCGGAACGTCCACTGGTCCTCCGGCACGCCGGCCGTCTTCACGACGGCGCCGTCAGGGGCAAGGTTCCCACGGAGGATGGCGAGGCCGCCCTCTGCCGTGTACGGGGTCGCGGTCGCTCGGATGCACCCGTTCTCGGAGTCGGTGTCGAGGCTGGGCCAGCGCTTCGTGGACGAGAACGCCTCGGTCGTACGAACACCTCCCGGGGCAGCGTGGAACAGCTCGATCGCCACCGGGGTGGCGGCGCCGCTGCGGATGTCCCAGTCGCTCAGCCAGGACTCGAGCGAGTCGGCGTGCACGGCGTGGACGTTGCGGCTGAGCAGTCCGCCGCGGTCGAGCTCGCCGAGGATCGCGGGGATGCCACCGGCGCGGTGGACGTCCTCCATGTAGTACTTGGGCGAGTTCGGCGCGACCTTGCAGATGCACGGCGTCACGCGGGAGAGGGCATCGATGTCGTGCTGGTCGAAGTCGACCTCTGCCTCGACGGCCGCCGCGAGCAGGTGCAGCACGGTGTTCGTCGAGCCGCCCATGGCGATGTCGAGCCGCATGGCGTTCTCGAAGGCGTCCTTCGTCGCGATGGACCGCGGCAGGACGGATGCGTCGTCGTGCTCGTACCAGCGCTTGGCGATCTCCACCACGATCCGGCCCGCATTGAGGAACAGGTCCTTGCGGGCAGCAGAGGTGGCGAGGGTGGAGCCGTTGCCGGGCAGTCCGAGGCCGAGCGCCTCCACGAGGCAGTTCATCGAGTTGGCGGTGAACATGCCGGAGCACGAGCCGCACGTCGGGCAGGCGTTCTCCTCGACGATCGCGATCTGTGCGTCGGAGACGTTGGGGTCGGCGGCCTGCACCATCGCGTCGACGAGGTCGAGGCCGACGTTGTCCTGACCGCCGATGGTGGCGCGGCCGGCCTCCATGGGGCCGCCGGACACGAAGACGGTCGGGATGTTGAGGCGCATCGCCGCGATCAGCATGCCGGGCGTGATCTTGTCGCAGTTGGAGATGCAGACGAGGGCGTCGGCGCAGTGGGCGTTGACCATGTACTCGACGGCGTCCGCGATCACCTCGCGGCTCGGCAACGAGTAGAGCATGCCTCCGTGGCCCATGGCGATGCCGTCGTCGACGGCGATCGTGTTGAACTCGCGGCCGACGCCGCCGGCCTCGGCGATGGCGCCGCAGACGAGCTGGCCCATGTCCTTGAGGTGTACGTGACCGGGCACGAACTGCGTGAAAGAGTTCGCGACAGCGATGATCGGCTTGCCGAAGTCGTCGTTCGTCATGCCGGTTGCGCGCCACAGCGCGCGGGCACCGGCCATGTTGCGGCCGTGGGTCGTCGTACGAGACCGAAGAGCGGGCATGGATCCTCCTGGATGATGGATCAAGGGTAATCCGCTGGGCCATCGGATGCGCCGCGTCCCGAGATCCCTGGTCACCGCCGGGATCGACGGTTGAACAGGAGCTGTGGTCGTTCTGAGGCGGTTGACACTTCGCCGCCGACGGTAACGGGAGTTGTGGTCGCTCTCGACTCCCCAGCCGCCCCCCGATACCGACCACAACTCCCATCGAAACCTAGGAGGGCGGTGGACCCCGTTCTGATACCGACCACAACCCCGGGCGAACTGTCAGACGTGTGGCAGCGAATCCGTACGCCGCTCCCTGAGCCTGTCGAAGGGTCAACCGGCCGACCCTTCGACAGGCTCAGGGACCGGCGCGCCAGCCGGCCTCGTACATCGCCCCACTAGTCGGGGAGGTCCGTCACCAGGGCCATGCGGCGGGTGTTGCGCAGGGAGCCGGTGAGGTAGAAGCCCAGGCCGACCCAGACGAGGGCGAGGCCGACGAAGTACAGAGGCGGTACGGCCTGGTGGAGCACGAAGATGCCGGTCAGTAGCTGGATGGTCGGGGAGATGAACTGCATCATGCCGAGAGTACCGAGCGGGATGCGGGGCGCGGCCATCGCGAACATCCACAGCGGGCCGGCGGTGATGACGCCGGCGCCGATGAGGAGCAGCGTGGGCCCGACGCCCGTACCGAGGTGCTGGTTCGGGCCCAGCCAGATGAGGTAGCCGAGCGCGATCGGTACGAGCACGCCAGACTCGACGGCCAGCCCCTCGAGGGCCCCGAGGACGGCACGCTTCTTGAACACCCCATAGATCGCAAAGCTCGTGGCCAGCACGAGCGCAACCCAGATGGTCTTGGTCATGACCACCGCGATCACGGCGACCCCGATCGCCGCGAAACCGATGCCGACCAGCGACTGCCGCGCGGGACGCTCACCGAACACGATCATGCCCAGGATCACGTTGAGCAGCGGGTTGAGGAAGTAGCCGAGGCTCGCCTCCGCGACGTGGCCGTTGTTGACCGACCAGATGTACGTGAGCCAGTTCACCGCGATGAACACCGACGCCGCCAGCAGCCTCGGCCACAGGTACCGCAGGCTCTTCAGCCAGGTCCACGGCCGACGCAGCACCACGAGCATGATCACCACGAGCACCAGCGACCAGAGCACCCGGTTGGCGAGCAGCTCGAGGGCGCCGGCCTGCTTGATGAGCGGCCAGTACAGAGCCGTGAAGCCCCAGAGGATGTACGTCGTCAGACCCTGCACCATGGCCTTTCGGTCCACGGCCCGCTCGTCTGTCGGCTTCACGGGGCGAGCATGTCACAGCCGCCCGGCAAGGCCGTGCGGATTCTCAGCCCGTGCTGGCTGTTGCGCTCCCACGGGCTGCGGGGATCGGCGTTTTGGTACCCCAGGTGGGAGGATCCCTCAGAAGTGCCCGCTGAGCGCGATCTGGCGTACCGAAACGCCGATCCACGGCCACTCAGGCGGACGTCAGTTGGGCGAGCGCCCGCCGACGATGCTCCGCAGGGCGGCGACGTGCGCCGCGTAGGCCTTTCGACCCGTCGGGGTGAGCGACACCGACGTCCGCAACCGACCCTGGGAGGTGGCCTTCGTCAGCGTCACGTACCCCACCTCTTCCAGCGTCGCGAGGTGCTTGCTGAGCACGGAGTCTGAGACACCCAGCTCGTCCCGGAGCACCGGGAACGCGGCGAAGTCGAGGCCGACGAGCATGGCGCACGCCCGCAGCCGTACAGGGTTGTGGATCGTCTCGTCGAAGGCCGGGGCCGTCATCGGGCGCCGTGCTTGCGTGCGTACGCAAAGTCGAAACTGCGACCCACCAGCGCCATCAGGACTGCGGTCACGACGGCCACCGCAGGCAGCCACCAGCCCACGCCAAACGAGCCGGCTACGAGGAAGCTACCGACCCCCGCGCCCAACATCACGACAGCGGCCGCGACGTAGTGGACCGTCATGCCCCGCCCGGACGGCCACACGCCGGTGACCCGGCGGTACGTGGCGGTCAGCAGGGCCATTGACGCCAGGTTGAGCAGGAGCACGGCGACACCCAAGGCGGACCGGACGGCAAGCAGAGCGATCGCGATCGGGAATGCGGCGCACGTCACGCCGTACCACGGCGCGTACCAGGGCATTGACGTGGCGATCTCCGCGCTCCGGCGCTTCGCTGAGGCCACGGCGTCGAGGGCGGATCGAGCGTCCAACGGATCAGTTTCCATAATGGAAATGTGGGCGTCACTTTCCGTTACGTCAAGAGACGGATGCCTTCTCGAGCCGATTCGCCGGGAGGATCGAGACGATCAGGGCGCCGTCGTCGAGGTACGCGACCCGCGCGGACCACAGGTCCGCCACTTTCAGCCATTCCATCACCAACCCCGGCGACTGCCCGTCGACAAGGCAGAACGCCGTCGTCGGCCTCCGGACGCGGTCGCCGAGCGACCCGAGACCGGATCGCGTGCGGGTCGACATGTCCGTGACCGTATCGGCCACGTCGGACAGTCAGGATCCCATCGCTGGGTCGGGGCGACGGACGTCGGTGTGGCCGAAGTCGTCGCCGTTGGCGAGCAAGGTTTCGTCGGTGTCCTTGGCCAAGGCGTACGAGAAGCAGTCCCCGAAGTTGAGCCGCGCCGGATGTCCACTGCCCCGGCCGAAGTCCTGGTGCGCAACGCGGGCGATCTTCGCCTGAGCGGCGGTCAGATCTGAGACCTCGATGCCGAGGCCGTGCAGCAGGTCATCGAGACTCCGCGAGAGCACCGGGTCGTGTCTGCTGTCCACCACGAGGCTCATCTCGACGTAGGTGGCGGCTGAGATCGCGCGATGCGGAGCCCTGCCGATCGCCGTCTGGTGCGACTCTCGATCCGGTTCGCCGAGGATGATGGCCGCGAGCACCGAGGTGTCGATGATCATCGAGGCAGCCCAGTGGCCTCGTCGTACATGTCATTCATGAACGCTGTCATCTCCGCACGGTCCTGGTCGCTGAGGCGCGCGTCGAAGACGGCGAGGATCTCGTCGACGCGACGACGCTTGGCGTCCCTGTCATCAGCAAGGCTTCTCAGGTACGCAATCAACGCGGTTTCGATCACGCTCGTCTGCGACAGACCCGTCCGAGACGCAGCCTCTCGCGCCAGCTGGTGGACCCGCTCGTTCTTGATGTTCAGGCTCATGCGCCCATTCTACCCATCCTAGGTAGACGTCTACCAGGGGTGGCGTCCGACCCAGTCCGCGACCGCCCGGCGGAGGTTCTCGGGGCC
>JAYUEA010000054.1:0-2539 GCA_043739465.1 Propionibacteriaceae bacterium | reverse complement strand
CAGCCGAAGCGGCCGGTGATGTAGTCCTCGGTGGCCTTCTTGCTGGGGTTGGAGAAGATGGCCTCGGTCTCGTCGATCTCCACGAGCCGGCCGGGCAGGCCCTGCGCCTCGAGGTTGAAGAAGGCGGTGCGGTCGGAGACGCGCGACGCCTGCTGCATGTTGTGGGTGACGATGACGACCGTGTACTGCTCCTTGAGCTCCTGGATCAGGTCCTCGATCGCGAGGGTCGAGATCGGGTCGAGCGCCGAGCACGGCTCGTCCATGAGGAGCACCTCGGGCTTCACCGCGATCGCGCGGGCGATGCACAGGCGCTGCTGCTGGCCGCCGGACAGTGACGTACCGGCCTTGTTGAGCCGGTCCTTGACCTCGACCCACAGGTTCGAGCCTCGCAGCGAGGTCTCGACGGCCTCGTCGAGGGTCGCCTTGTCACGGACACCGTTGAGCTTCAGCCCTGACGCGACGTTGCCGTAGATGCTCATCGACGGGAACGGGTTAGGGCGCTGGAACACCATCCCGACCAGCCGGCGGACCGCGACAGGATCGACGCCCTGTCCGTACAGGTCGACGCCGTCGAGGGCGACCTTGCCGGTCGCGTACGCACCGGGGATCACCTCGTGCATCCGGTTCAGCGTGCGGAGCACCGTCGACTTGCCGCAGCCCGACGGGCCGATGAAGGCGGTGACGGTGCGGGGCTCAACGACGAGCGAGACGCCGCTCACGGCCTTGAACGTCCCGTAGTAGACGTCCAGGTCCGCGACGTCGATGCGCTTGGCCATGTGTCAGCGGTCCTTGAGTCGGCCGGCGCGGGCGATCCAGCGCGCCAGAAGGTTGAGGCCCATCACCAGGAGGATCAGGGTGAGCGCGGCGCCCCAGACGCGGTCGTAGCCGGCGAGTGACTCGGCCACATCGCGTCCGGTGTTGATCATGGTCGGCAGGGTGGCCATGGCGTCGCTGGTGGGCGACCAGTACAGGTTGCGCGCGTACGCGACGAGGATGAGCAGCGGCGCCGTCTCGCCCATGACGCGGGCGAGGCCGAGCACGACGCCAGTCGCGATCCCGGACAAGGCCGTGGGGATGACGATGGTGACGATGGTGCGCCACTTGGGGATGCCGAGCGCGTACGAGGCCTCGCGGAGCGAGTCGGGCACGAGCTTGAGCATCTCCTCGGTGGAGCGCAGCACCGTCGGCAGCATGAGCAGCACGAGGGAGAACGCCGCCGCGATCGCCGAGCGGCCGAGCCCCAGCACCGTGATCAGAAGTGCGAACACGAACAGTGCGGCGACGATCGACGGAATGCCGCTGAGGATGTCGACCATGAACGAGACGCCGCGGGCGATCCGGGTGCCGCGCCCGTACTCGATGAGGAAGATCGCGCCGAGGATGGCGATCGGTACGGCGATGGCCGCGGTGATCACCCCGATCTCGAGCGTGCCGAGGATCGCATGGATGGCGCCGCCGCCGGCCCGGCGATCGGTCGTACCGGCCAGGTCGCGGGTCCACCAGTCAGCGCTCAGGATGATCGGCAGGCCCTTGCTGACGATCGTCACGAGGATCCACGCCAGGGGCACGATCGCGATCACGCCGCTGAGGTAGACCAGCACGCGAATCGCTACGTCCTTCACTCGGCGTGCTCCGCGGGGCGCAGTGAGCAAGGTCATGGTGGCCGACGTCATCAGTGGACCCTCCGGTCGGCGACCATGCGGGCCAGGGCGTTCACCGCGAAGGTGACGACGAACAGGACGAGGCCCGCAGCGATGTACGCGCCGGTCTTCGACGGCGAGTCGAACTCCGCGGCGTTGTTGGCGATCTTGGAGGCGAACGTCTCGCCACCCGCGAACAGGCTGACGTTGATCCCCGCGGAGTTGGTCTGGCTGAGGATGATCATCACGGCAATCGTCTCGCCGAGGGCGCGACCGAGACCGAGCATCGAGGCGGCGACCACGCCCGAGCGTCCGTACGGGATCACGGCCGTACGGATCATCTCCCACTTGGTCGCGCCCAGGGCGAGGGCGGCCTCGATCTGGTCGCGGGGGGTCTGCGCGAACACGTCGCGCGACACAGCGCTGACGATGGGCAGGATCATGATCGCCAGCACGAGCGAGGCGGTCATCACGTTGCCGGTGGAGTCGATACCGGGGGCGAACAGCGGGATCCAGCCGAGGTGCGCGGTCAGCCAGGTGTACAGCGGGCCGAGCGCCGGGCCGAGCACCTTGAGCCCCCAGAGGCCGAAGATGATCGACGGTACGGCCGCGAGCAGGTCGATGACGAAGCCGATGATCGAGCCGACGCGTGGCGGTACGTAGTGGGTCACGAGCAGCGCCGTACCGACAGCGATCGGCACCGCGAACACCATGGCAACCACGCTGGACAGGACGGTGGTCCAGAGCAGCCCGGCGATGCCGAACGCGAGCGTGGTGCCCGAGACGTTCCACTCGGTCGAGGTGAGGAAGTTGGCGGTGTTGCGGCCGAGGCTGGGACCGGCGATCACCGCGAGGAAGATCCCGACGAACAGTACGAGGATGACCACGAGGAAGGCCGC
>JAYUEA010000053.1:0-2539 GCA_043739465.1 Propionibacteriaceae bacterium | reverse complement strand
CTGCACGCACCACGTTCACCTTGCTCGGCGCCATCGACAGCGACGAGACGCCGAGGCCGGTGAGTACGAGGGCCAGAACGGGATCTCCGCCCGCCTCCCCGCAGACGCCGATCTGCTTGCCGGTGGCCCGACCGCCTTCGCAGGCCGCCTTCACCATCTGCAGCAGGGCCGGCTGCCACGGGCTGAGCAGCTCGGCGAGCTCGCCCTGCATGCGGTCGGCGGCCATCGTGTACTGCGACAGGTCGTTGGTGCCGATCGACGCGAAGTCGACCACCGAGAGGATGTGCTCGGACCGCAGTGCAGCGCCGGGAACCTCGATCATGACGCCGACCTTGGGCAGGCCCACGGCCCGTACCTTCGCGGCGAACCACTCGGCCTCGTCGACGGTCGCGACCATGGGGGCCATGACCCGTACGTCGGCCTTCGTCGCCTGATAAGCCGCAGCGAGGGCGGCCAGCTGGGTGTCCAGGAGGTCCTCGCGTGCCTGGCTGAGCCGCAGCCCGCGGATACCCAGCGCAGGATTCTCCTCCGGGCCGAGGTCGGCGAAGGACAGCGGCTTGTCGGCACCAGCGTCCAGCGTCCGCACCACGACCCGGCGCGTGCCGAAGGACCTCAGCACCGACGTGTAGGTGTCGGTCTGCTCCTCCAGCGTCGGAGCCGTGTCCCGGTCGAGGAAGAGGAACTCGGTACGGAACAGGCCGGAGCCCTCGAGGTCCTGGATCGCCGCTCGTGCGGCGTCGTCGGCCGTCCCGATGTTGGCAAGCAGGGCTACCCGATGGCCGTCACGCGTCGCGCCTTCCCCGCTCGACCCAGCCAGGGCTGCCGCGCGTCGCCGCGAACGCTCGGCCAGCAGCTCGATGTCGTCGTCGCTCGGAGCGATGATGACCTCGCCCACGCCACCGTCGAGAGCGATGATCGTGCCGTCGACAACCTCCCCGATGCCGACGACCTGGACCACAGCCGGAATGCCCAGCTGCGCGGCGAGGATCGCCGTATGGCTGGTCGGTCCACCCGCTTCGATCAGGATGCCGAGCACCATGTCCGGGGACAGGGTGGCCGTCTCTGCCGGGGCGAGGTCATGAGCGACGAGGATCGTGGGGACCGTGATGTGCGGGATCCCGGGCGCCGAGACGCCCCGCAGCTCGCAGATCAGCCGGTCCCGAACGTCGTACAGGTCGGTGACGCGCTCAGCCATGTAGCCGCCCAGCGAGCTGAGCATCTGCGCGTACTCGCCCGACGCGTCGGCGACCGCCGCCGTGATGCCAGTTCCTGTGACCAGCAGCTTGTCGACCGCCTTGGCGAGGCCCCTGTCGCTGGCGAGCTGCGCCGTGGCCTCGAGGATCGGGCGGGCCTTCTCGGAAGCGGTCTCCGCCTTGGCGATGAGCGAGTCGGCGACGGCCTTCATCGCGGCCCGGACGCGAACGCCCGCCTCCGCGGCATCCGTCGTGGGGATCTCGTCGGGGTCGACCCCGGGAGCGGGATGTACGACGACGGCCGGGCCCGAGGCCGTACCGGCGGAGACTCCGATGCCGTGCAGCACCTGGTGTGTGGCGACCATGGCCGGCTACTCGTTGTCGAGGTCGCGCGACAGCAGCGCGACCAGCGAGTCGAGGACGGAGTCGGCGTCGGCGCCGTCGGCGGCGAGCGTGACCACGTCACCGTGCGCAGCTCCGAGGGTCATGACTTCCAGGATGCTGCCAGCGTCGACGGGGTCGCCGCCGGCCAGCGCGACGGTGACCTCGAGGCCGGAGTCGTTGACGGCGCTGGCAAGAAGCGCAGCGGGACGGGCATGGAGGCCGACGGCGGAGGCGACGGCAACGGTACGGGTGGGCATGAGGTGTCCTTTCGAAGCGGGTCAGATCGTGTCGTTGGCCACGCGGGCCACGTGCAAGGTGAGGTAGGAGATCTCGTCGCTGGTGAGCGGCGAGCCGAGACGCAGCTCGAGGATCCCGGCGAGCCGTTCGGCGCACTCGGTGGGTTGGGGATACGACTCCTGGATGGCGGTCCCGATGACGCTGGGCTGGTCGGTGAGCTGCTGGTGCTGCTGGATCCGTACGAACAGGTAGCGCAGGTGGGTGATGAACCGCCCGACGCTCACCGAACCCTCGTCCAGCCGGACGTCGAAGGTCTGCTCGATGACCTCGATGAGCTGGGAGATGACCGCCGTCATCGTGTACGTGTACGAGAGGTCGCCGGTCGAGAACCCGGCGTTGACGAGGTGGAGGGCCAGCGCCACCGCCTCGCCCTCGGGAAGCTGGATCTCGAGTCGGTCGTTCACGGCTGCGAGCAGCGTGAGCGCCTGGCGGTACTCCTTGGCGTAGAGGTTCTTCACCTCAGCCCGAAGCGGGTACGCGATCACCAGGCCGTGCTCGAGACGACGCACGGCGAAGCTGACGTGGTCCGCGAGGGCGACGACGAGAGCGGGGTTCCGCAGCACGGTGTCGTCCAGGCCGACCTCGGTCAGCGCCTCCCCCACGATCTGGATGTGCTCGGGCGGGATGCTGGCGAGCAGCTCGGCGAGATGGTCCGGGTCGCGGCC
>JAYUEA010000052.1:0-7651 GCA_043739465.1 Propionibacteriaceae bacterium | reverse complement strand
CACCAGCTCTGTCGCTCACCAGTGGTGAGAAAAGCACGGAATCCAGATCGGAAACCGTGCTTTTCCCGCCACTCGAGGTCCGTTCCCTGAGCTTGTCGAAGGGTTTCCAGGACGACCCTTCGAGAGGCTCAGGGATCGACAGGCTCAGTGATCGAGAGTCAGCGGCGCAGACCTGCCAGGGTGAGGGCCTGGTTCACGTACGCGCTGTCGAACGGGTTCGGGGTCGTACCCGGCGCGACGATGGTGTCGATCGCGTCGAGAACCTCGGTCGAGAGCGTGATGTCGGCGGCGGGGAGCTGGGTGGTCATCTGGTCCAGGGTGCGCGGGCCGATGATCGCGCTGGTCACGCCGGGGTGGTTGACGACGAAGGCGATCGCCAGCTGGACGAGGGTCAGGCCGTTCGCCTCAGCGAGGGTCGCGAGGGCGTCGGCGGCGTCGAGCTTGCCCGCGTTGGCGGGGTCGTCGAGGTCGTACCGGGTCTTGAACAGCCCACCCATTCCCCCACGGCCAGCGGACGGAGTCGGCGCGTCGACGCCCTTGCGCCACTTGCCGCTGAGCCAACCGGCCGCCAGCGGTGAGTAGCAGACGACGCTCATGTGGTGGCGCTTCGCGGTCGGCAGCACGTCGATCTCGGGGGTGCGGACGAGAAGGGAGTACGAGAGCTGCTCGCTCACCGGTCGTACCAGACGACGATCGCGGGCCGCCCACTGCGCCTCCACGATCTGGCTGGCCTGGAACGCGGAGTGGCCGACGTACAGGACCTTGCCGGCGCGTACGAGGTCGTCGAGAGCGCCGAGCGTCTCCTCGATTCCTGTGTCAGGGTTGGGGCGGTGCAGCTGGTACAGGTCGATGTGGTCGGTGCCCAGCCGGCGCAGCGAGCTCTCGACCTCGGCGACGATCCAGCGACGGGAGGCGCCGCGGTGGTTGCGCTCGTCACCCATGGTGCCCTGGAACTTCGTGGCCAGCACGACGTCGTCCCGGCGCCCCCTGAGCGCCTTGCCGACGATCTCCTCGGACTCGCCCTGCGAGTACACGTCGGCCGTGTCGACGAAGTTGATGCCTGCGTCGAGCGCGGTGTGGATGATGTTGACGCAGTCGTCGTGGTCGGCGTTGTTCACGCCCCCGAACATCATCGTCCCCAGGCACAGGTTGCTCACCTGGACGCCGGTGTCACCGAGGTTGCGGTACTGCATGTCGTGCTCCTTCGTCGTCACAGCGGGCATGGACGAACGCGCCCTCGACAACGACCCTTTCACGGGGCACGACCGCCTGACAGTCAGTGTCAGTGTCTTGCCAGGAGGAGAACCGGGGTGTACGGACGCGCGTGCATCCGCAAGCGCAGTCGCTCCTGCCGCCAAAGGTCGCTCCCGAAGCTCTTGATTAAGGCCGCAGGAAGCCGCGCACAAGACTCGGGTCAAACTCATCGGAACGCCGGACAGGGGGCCGCTGCGGTGGCAGACTGTCTTTACGTCTAGATAGTCTAAACTTCAACTACGAAGAAGGTACTGGCCATGGCCACGGAAGTTGAATCCCCCCCCACCGACTCCAAGCACCCGCTCATCGACGGCCTCAACGGCATGATGATCGAGAAGGTGCCGAGCTACGGAAACAAGTTCCTCTACTCACTGGGCTTCCTGACCGCGATCTCATTCGTGATGTTGATCATCACGGGCGTGGTCATGTCGTTGTTCGGCCCGAACTGGTGGTTGACGTCCGCCGTCGGCGGCTACACGCGGAGCGTCCATCTGTGGTCGACGCAGGCCATGGTGCTCTTCGTGATCCTCCATCTGCTCGTCGTCTTCTTCACGTCCGGCTTCCGTAAGCCGCGCCGACTGACGTGGGTCCTCGGCGTCCTCATGATGTTCGTGGTCCTCGCAGAGACCGAGTTCGGCTACATCCTGCGCGGCGACTTCTCGTCGCAGTGGCGCAGTCTGCAGGGCGCCGACTTCTACAATGGCGCGGGTGCCGGCGGTTGGATCAACACGCTCAACTACGGCCAGGTCTTCGGCATCCACATCGCCACGATCCCATTGGCGCTGCTGGGCCTGGTGGGTCTGCACTACCTGCTGGTACGTGTCCTGGGCATCGCGCAGCCGTACCGCAAGGACGTGGTCGCTCCGACCGTCAAGGCCGACCACAAGCTCCTGTTCATCCGTGGTGGCGTGGCCGTGGCGCTGATCCTCGTCCTCGGTGCCGTGCTTCCGTCGCCGTACCTGTCGCCGGTCACCATCCAGACCATCGCGAAGGAGGACCCCAACCTCTTCGCGAAGACGCTGGTCGCCGAGTTCGACGGTTCGTCGGACACGGCTGGCTACATGGACAACATCGACCCGTACACGTTCGACACGCGTGAGGTGTTCGTCGACGGCCCGTACGCGCAGCTTCTGGCTTCCCAGCCGAAGGCCACTGACGCGCTCGCCGCGTTCAACGCCCTGTCCAAGGACGACCAGGACGCGGCCCTCAAGGAGCTGACCGACTATTACGACGCCACGGATCCCGATCCGAACGCCGTCCCGGCCGGTCCCGCATCCGACGTCGTCTCCGCGCTCACGAGCATGGCTGCGGCCGGGCTGTACGAGCCCGCGCTGCTCGCCACCAACCTAGGTACGAAGGAGCCCCTCACCCTCACGTACCCCGACCGCTTCCTCGCCGACACCGGCGCGCTCGAGGAGCAGGCGACGCAGCTGGGCATCACGACCGAGCAGTACGGGATGATCCGCGAGGAGTCCGGGCACACGCCGGGCGCCTGGTGGCTCTCGCCCATCGGCCTGCTCAACCACACCGTGCTCGCGGGCGACGACAACGGCGACCGTGACGGTGCGATCATCTTCGGCTCGCTGCTGATCGTGATGCTGGCGTTCCCCTTCATCCCGGGCGTCAACCGGATCCCGGACCTCCTCAAGCTGTACGTGCCGGTCTGGCGCAAGGAGGCCAAGGCGGGCAAGGCGGCGGCGAAGGCCGACACAGACGTGAGCGCTTCGGCTTAGCCCATACGAAGCGCACCCGTGCGCTGGCCCCGGCTCGCGATCCCTGTGATCGTCGGCTGGGGCCAGTTGCTCTTCCGGCCCTGGCGCGCCCAGTGGGCATTTGGCCTGGCGGGGAAGACTTGCCGCGTACTCCGGCGCCGGTCGGTCCGACGCCTTGGGCGAAGGAGCCAGCATGGAAAGACGCGCCATCTTTCAGCTCGTGGGCCTCAGTGCTCTCGCGGTCACGGGGGTGTCCGCGTGCAGCACCCCTACGACCGCCTCGCCGGGAGGGTCAACGGGTGCCTCGTCCGCGGGAGGCGCGGGCATCCGGGTCCCCTTGTCCGACATCCCCGTGGGCGGCGGAGTGATCCGCGCCGCCGACAAGGTGGTGGTCACGCAGGCGACGGCTGGCCAGTACAAGGCCTTCTCCGCCGTCTGCCAGCACCAGGGGTGCCTGATCGGCTCGATCGAGGGCAAGAACATCGTGTGCCCCTGCCACGGGTCCGCGTACTCGATCGTCGATGGCTCGGTCGTCACCGGCCCGACCACCAAGCCGCTGATCGGGAAGACCGCCACCACGCAGGGCACGGACCTCGTCGTCACCTGAGCTGCCTTCCGAGTGATTCAGGTGGTTCGAACGATCGAGAGGCGGCAGACGTGTCCTTTCGGCCGGGAAAAGGACACGTTTGCCGCCTCTCGGTGTCCTGGGCCACGCGACACTGGGGACCGGGCCTTGGTTCTCAGGCGGCCCCAAGGCGCCCATCCCGAGCCGTACGATCACCCTCAGGACAGGAACGAGCTGACGGAGGATCCATGGGGTTTCGGATGAGACGATCCTTCTCGGTCGTGCCCGGTCTACGCGTGAACGTGAGCGCTAAGTCGGTCGGTGTCACGGTGGGCGGGAAGATCGCTCGCACGACGATCAATTCCCGGACAGGCACCCGCGCCTCATTCTCGGTTCCGGGAACGGGCGTCAGCTACACGACCGGGGCCACAAGGGGTCCCAAGGGAGCCAGCACATCCGCCAGGCGGCCGAGGCAGGCGTCGGCCGCGCCGACGCCACTGCCAACCAGGGCGCCCGTACGGCCAGGTCTGTTCGCACCAAAGGGTGAGAAGGAGCTCTTCTCGGCGCTCGCGGAAAGTCGCTACGCGGATCTTGAGGAAATCGCGGGGCGACATCCGGAGGTGCGGCACACCTGCATGCTGATCGACGCCTTCAAACGACCTGACAACCCGGCAACGCACCGAGCGGTACGGGCCATGTTCGAAGAGCTCTGGAGATCGGGGTACGACCCGGGGGCTGATCCTTTCATCCGCACGTACGTGTCCGCGTCGCAGTGCTCGATCGACCTCGCGCCCGGCATCTCGGCGACCGTTCCGTTCGGCCGACTCGCCATCGGGCTCGCGCTTGCAGAACTTCGCCAGGAGGACGGCGAACTGGTCGAAGCAGCCAGCGTCGTCGAAGCGCTGGAGCCGTCGGCGGTCGCTGCTGTGTCTCTCGCGGAGCTGTACGGGCAGCTGGAGCGTTGGAACGCCGTGGTCGACCTCACCGACAACGTCACGGAACGCGACGACTTGGCGATCTTCCTGCTTATCCAACGCGGAATCGCACTGCGCGAACTGCGCCATTACGACGCGGCACGAGAGGCCCTGAAGGCTGCGCTGGCGCGGCGAAGCCAGCCGGCCGCTCTTCGACACCTTTCCCTGCTGGAGCGTGGATTGACCTACGCAGCCGAGGGGAAGCGAGCCCTCGCGAAGAAGGACCTCGAGAAGATCCTTGCCGAGGACGGGAAGTTCCCGGGCCTGGCGGAGGCGCTCGCGTCGCTGTCATGACGGACGACCTCGAGTGGCGAGAAAAGCATGCTTCTCCTTTCCAGAAGTCGCCTTGTGCCACCTCTCGGCGTCGTACATGAGTGTGTGTTGCGTCGTCCGTCGGCAGCGCTCACTCCCCTGGTGACGGTGGCGTCGCCCTGACCAGCACACAGGTTCGCGGATCAACGTCCGTTCGGAGGATGACGAAGGTGTTGCTGACGGCGGAGACGAGGCTGCCTGAGGAAACCGTGAGCGCCTAGCTGCCCGCCGCGCTGATCTGCAGGCGGCGAAGCTTCGGCAACGCGCGAGGTGCGTTGCCGGGGCGCGCCAAGCGCGAATGGATTTCGGCCACGCGACGCGAGAACTAGACCATCAGCCAAGGAGGCGATGAGGGTGCCCACAGCCACGGCGATCTGCGCACCATTATCACTGCCCCGCTACGGCGGCGCGCAGGTGTGCAGCCGATCGGGCAACGTGACGGGCGCGAACCGAGTAGCGCTGACCCCGCCTGGGGGTTGGCCCCGGCGGGAACGTTTCCCGGCGATGCCTCCGGCTGCATGGTCAGGCCCCACGGGGGGGCGTACATGATGACCGCGACAACCATGAAGCAGACCGCAGCGCCGATGACGTCGTAGCGGTCGGGACGAAACCCGTCGACCACCATTCCCCAGGCAAGTGACGCGGCCACAAACACACCGCCGTGGGCGGCCAGGATGCGGCCGAAGTTTGCCTCGCCCTGCAGCGTCGCCACGAAGCCGTACAGACTGAGCGCGATCACCCCGGCGCCCCCGTCGCGCGGTCATCCGGCCGACACCTCATACGCCGGTGGTCTCGACACCCAAGTCGGAAGCCGGCATACGGGACGTGGCGATTCCGCCGCATGTCATCCCGATGCTGCCCGCTCACATCGCTCTGTACGCGATGCCCGGCCTCGATGGTCTGTTGTTCCCAGCGAGGGCAACCACATGCACCATGGCAGCCTCTACAAGGTCTTCAAGCGCGCCCGCAAGGCGATCGGTCGCCCGGACCTGCGCTTCCACGACCTTCGCCACACCGGCGCCTCGATGGCTGCTCAAGCTGGCGTGACCATGCGTGAACTCATGGACCGCCTTGGCCACTCGACTCCGCAGGCTGCTTTGATCTACCAGCACTCTGCGGCAAGCCGGCAGGCTGAGATCGCGAACCGGCTCTCCGCGATGACTTTGGGGGCAGCGGATACATGGCCGCGCACCTTGCCATAGGGGTGATTCTCCGGCGAAGATCTGGTCCACCCGTTCAGACCTACGAGGAGGAGCTGATCCCGGCCCCGCCCGCGGGAGCGAGTAGCCACGAGGTGTTCGCCCCCAGCTACATTCGATGGGCCATGGGGAGCATGAAGAGGTAGACGTTGATTGCGGTGAGGAGTCCGAGTAGCACCATGAACGGGAGGCTCGTTGACCGGCGGCGGGCGACACTGCCGTAACGGCGGTGCGTGATGCGGCGAACGGTATAGGCCGATCCGGCGATGCCCAGGGCCAAGATCACCATCTGCAGGATGAGGATCGTCGATGGGCTGGCGAGCTGGGGCGAGACCTGCCCGGCGTCAAGGCCGAAGAGAGAGGCCACGGTCGAGAACACCAAGCCCCCTTCGGCGAGAAGGTGGAACAGGTTGTGGGCCAGATGGGCGGCGATGTCCAGCGGGATCAACGCGTAGCCGAACCTGGCGAAGTTGGCCAGTGTGTTCTCGAGGTTGGCCCCTGCAGCGATTCGGGAGGCCAGCGCCAACATTCCCACTGGGAGGCTTACGGCAATGACGAAGGCCACTGTGAAGATCAGCGGATAGTTCGTGATGCCGGTGGTTGCCTCGATCCACGCCAGCACGTCTTTCCATATCGACAACATCGTGAGGTTCTGGATCAAGACGATGCCCATGATCGCCATGGCCAGGAAGGACTCCTCGACCTTCGGCTTGTCGAGGAACCAGAGCTCACTCAATGGCTTCCGCGTCCTGACCTGGATGGCGTCGTTGGGGCAGGCCTTGATGCAGTTCGCGCACAGGCTGCAGTTGGCGCTGGAGTCCATCGTGCGGGGGAAGCTGAACAGCGGGCAGCCGGGTTGGGTGGCGGTGCCGTTGTAGCAGGCGGCTTTCGCCTTGCAGTTTCGGCAAATCTCTTGATCTGCGCGCAGCTCCACGACGCTGCTGCGGGAGTAGTTGCTGCACAGCCCACCGAGGAAGCACAGGTAGCGGCAGAAGGTCCGTCGCTGGAAGAACGCTCCGGAGATGATCACGCCTGTGGTGAGCAGCAGCAGTAGGACTCCCGAGCCCCAGGGGGATTCCACGATGCCCCAGACGTGGTCGCTCCAGGTGATCGCCAGGAACTGGGCGTCGATGATCCACAACCCGTAGAGCTTCAAGAACCGCGGCACCGGCCGGTTCACACCCACCAGCTTCTGGACGACGTCCGAAATCGCGCCGAAGGGGCAGACCGCGCACCAGAGGCGTCCGACGACGACGAAGGTGATCGGCAGGACCGGCCACCACAGCACCCACATCAAAGCGGTGCCAGCATTCTTCTGGGCCGCGGCAGGACCGGCGAGCAGCTGGAACGCCACCAGACCGAATATTGCGGCCACCGGTACTTGAAGGACGCCGGGATACCATCGGCTGCGCAGGATCCTCCCCACGAGCGGGAACCGCATCAGGTCCCGGCCCGCGCGAGCTGCCGGAAGTGGCGGGTTCTCGTCGAGGTCGGACTCCTCGTCCCTGGGCCGGAGCGGAATCAGAGTGGGCATCGTTTTCCCTTAGTTGGTTCGGTGCGCTACTTGGCCGGCCGGACGGGCCGCGAGGAGGTGGCGGAGAGACGCTTGTCGCGTCTCCGCGTTGCGGCGGCAAT
>JAYUEA010000051.1:0-2547 GCA_043739465.1 Propionibacteriaceae bacterium | reverse complement strand
GGGTGATGTCCTCCAGGAGGTCGGTGACCAGGGCCGCGATCGCGGAGCGCTCGCTGCGGGTGAGCGTGATGTGCGCGAAAAGCGGGTTGCCCTTGAGCTTCTCGACGACCGCGACGATGCCGTCGTAGCGGCCGACGCGGAGGTTGTCGCGCTGCGCCACGTCATGGGTGAGGATGACGCGGGAGTTCTGGCCGATGCGGCTGAGCACCGTGAGCAGCACGTTCCGCTCGAGCGACTGTGCCTCGTCGACGATCACGAAGGCGTCGTGCAGGGAACGGCCGCGGATGTGTGTGAGCGGCAGCACTTCGAGCAGGTTCCGGGCGAGCACCTCGTCGATGACGTCCTTGTTCACCACACTCGTCAGGGTGTCGAACACGGCCTGCGCCCACGGGCCCATCTTCTCCGACTCCGAGCCGGGCAGGAACCCGAGCTCCTGGCCACCGACCGCGTACAGGGGCCGGAACACGATCACCTTCGAGTACAGGCCACGCTCCAGTACGGCCTCAAGCCCTGCGCAGAGCGCGAGCGCCGACTTGCCCGTACCGGCGCGGCCTCCCAACGACACGATGCCGACCTCCTGGTCCAGCAGGAGGTCGAGCGCGACGCGCTGCTCGGCGGATCGGCCGTGGATGCCGAACGCGTCACGGTCGGCGCGGATGCGGTGGACGAGCCCGTCCGGGTACAGGCGGGCGAGTGCGCTCGAACCACCTCCATGGAGGACCAGACCCGTGTGTACGGGCAGGCCGTCGGCCTCGGGGACCCGTACCGCCTCTCCCTCGTACAGGCGGTCCAGCAGCTCGGGAGCCACCGTCAGGTCGGCCATGCCGGTCCACCCCGTCGTGACGGCGAGCTCGGCGCGGTACTCCTCGGCGTCGATGCCGACCGCCGACGCCTTGACGCGCATCGGCAGGTCCTTGCTGACGAGCACCACGGCCGCGCCCTCGGCGGCGTAGTTGAGCGCCACCGCGAGGATCCGGGAGTCGTTGTCACCGAGACGGAAGCCGGGGGGAAGCACCGTCGGGTCGGTGTGGTTGAGCTCGACCTTGACGGTGCCACCGTCGGTGTTCACGGGGATCGGCGCGTCGAGGCGACCGTGCATCACGCGCAGGTCGTCGAGCAGCCGCAGTGCCGCCCGTGCGAAGTAGCCCAGCTCCGGATGGTGCCGCTTGGCCTCGAGCTCGGTGATCACGACGACAGGGAGGATCACGGAGTGCTCGGCGAACCTCAGGATGGCGTTCGGGTCGCTCAGCAGCACGGACGTGTCGACCACGTACGTGCGGGTGAGCACGGACGAGGTGAAAGAGGTGGTGGGCGCGGTGGCGATGTCGGTCACGGTCGTCCTCTCGGCGGGCCGGAGCTCAAAGCCTCGGCCCGACTAGGTCATGGGCCGAAGGCGGTGGGGTTGTCGACCAACCCCGGGTGCGCGAAGACGCACATTGGGATGCCTCCGTCAGGACGGCTTCCCCTCCGTCCTTGACTCACGGTACGACGCGGTCGGCAGCCATCCGGGGAGCGCCACGCCGATGTTCACACGGTCGTCACGTGGGCCACTATTCTCGCTTTCGTGCCGATCCTGCCGCAGCACCTGCGTCCCACCACCACACCCGCCACCGACCCGTCCGCCATCGTGCAGGGGGCGAACTACCGGATCAGCGTGCTGACGCAGCGGCTCGTGCGCCTCGAGTGGTCACCGTCCGGCGAGTTCACCGACTCAGCCACCCAGGTCGTCTGGAACCGAACCTTCGGCACGAGCGAGTACACGCTGCGCCGCGACGGCGACGCGGTCCAGATCCGTACTCCCCACCTGCAGCTCGACTACGACGGCGGCGAGTTCCGCCCGTTCGGGCTCACCGTGCACGCGCTCGGCGTCTCGAACTACCACTCGATCTGGCGTTACGGCGAGCAGGAGCGCGCCGAGATCTTCGGGGTGACGACCAACCTCGGCGGCACGGCCCGCACGCTCGACGAGGCCGACGGCGCGATCCCGCTCGAGCCCGGCCTGGCGTCCACCCTCGGCATCGCGACCCTCGACGACAGCGCCTCGCTGGTCATCGACGACGACGGCTGGTTCGCACCCCGCCCCGACGGCACGATCGACATGTACGTGTTCGCGCACGGCCACGACTACGCCGGCGCCCTCGCCGACTTCTACGCCCTCACCGGCCCGCAGCCGCTCCTCCCCCGCTACGCGCTCGGCAACTGGTGGAGCCGCTACCACCCGTACAGCGACGCCGAGTACCGCGCGCTCATCACCCGTTTCGAGGATGCCGACCTTCCGTTCAGCGTGGGCGTCATCGACATGGACTGGCACGTCGTCGACATCGACCCCGCCATCGGCAGCGGCTGGACCGGCTTCACCTGGAACCGCGACCTGTTCCCCGACCCGCCCGCGCTTCTCCAGTGGCTCCACGAGCACGGCCTCGCCGTCTCCCTCAACCTGCACCCGGCGGACGGGATCCGGCGCCACGAGGAGTCGTACGAACGCGTCGCCGAGGCCGTCGGCATCGACCCGGCGACCGGCGACCCCATCCGGTTCGACCTCACCGA
>JAYUEA010000050.1:0-7678 GCA_043739465.1 Propionibacteriaceae bacterium | reverse complement strand
CGGCGATCATGAGGTGGATGTCCAGGGGCGTCGCGGTGGCCTTCTTCAGCGACTCGACGACCGGCAGGCCGATCGTCAGGTTCGGGACGAAGTGGTTGTCCATGACGTCGACGTGGATGAAGTCGGCGCTCGGGATCCGGCCGACCTCGGACGCCAGGTTGGCGAGGTCGGCGTTCAGGATGCTGGGCGTGATGCGAACGGGCACCGTCACACCCTATCGAGCCGGGTCGTCAACCTTTCGGCGCAATACCGCGCAGAACATCGCGTCGGTACCGTGCCGCTGGGGCCACAGCTGCAGGTACGGGCCACGCGCCGCGTCGGGCACCTCGGGGAGCAATGTCGACGCGTCGACGACGTCCACGTCTCCATCGGCCAGCACCGCGGCGACGACCTCCTCGGTCTCGGCGACGTGCGGCGAGCAGGTGACGTAGGCGACGACGCCTCCCGGGACCAGCGAGGCGACCGCGGTCCGGAGGAGGGCCTTCTGGAGCGGTACGAGATCGGCCAGGTCCGACAGCTGGCGCCGCCAGCGGGCCTCGGGACGGCGTCGCAGGGCGCCCAGGCCCGTGCAGGGGACGTCAGCGAGGACACGGGCGAAGGAACCAGGCCTCCATGCAGGACGCGTCGCGTCGGCGGCGATGACCAGCGGAGCACGTGTGTACGCGCGCAGCGCAGCGGCCACCAACGTCGCTCGGTGCGGCTGCCGCTCGGACGCCATCAGAGCGACGCCCTGCTGATGGGCGAGACCTGCGAGCAGCGCCGCCTTGCCGCCCGGGCCTGCACAAAGGTCGAGCCACGGACCCTGCGGCGCCTCGGCCCTGGACAGCAGGAGCGCGACGAGCTGGCTGCCCTCGTCCTGCACCCCCACGCGGCCGTCGCGGACCCCTGGCACGTCGGACGGGTTGCCGTGCCAGATCGCACCGAAGGGCGAGTACGGGGTCGGCTCGGCGCCTGCAGCGACGAGCTCGGCACGTTCGTACAGGCCGGGCCGGACGACGAGCGAGGTACGGGGCGGCACGTTGTCCGCCTCGAGCGCCGCCTCGGTCTCGTCGCCGATCACCTCGGCGAACGCGCGGGCGATCCAGGCGGGGTGGTGGTGCCGGGCTGCCAGTGCCTCGATGCCCTGGTCGTCGCCGACCAGCTCCGACAGCCAGGCGTCGAGGTCGTTGCGGGCCACCTTGCGGAGCACGGCGTTCACCAGCCCTGCGACCCTCTCCCCGATCGCCGCAGCGGCCAGATCCACCGTCGCAGCGACGGCCGCGTGCGCCGGGACGCGCATCCCGAGCACCTGGTGGGCACCGAGGCGCAGCACGTCGATCACGGCCGGTTGCAGCGTGTCGAGCGATCGACCAGCGGCACGAGCGAGGATTCGGTCGTACGTGCCCTCGCGGCGCAGGGTCCCGTTGGTCAGCTCCGTCGCGAAGGCCGCGTCCCTGACGTCGAGCCGCCGCTCACCGAGAAGATCGGACAGCACGAGGTTCGCGTAGCCGTCGGCAGCATGGACGGTGCGCAGCGTGTCGTACGCGACCCGCCTCGCCGGATCGGGTCGTCCGCGGCGCTTGCCCTGCGGCACTGCTCCCCCGCCGCTCACGCGAACACCTCGCCACCGGCGATACGAACGCCGCGAGCCCAGTCAGGCCCCGGCATCGGCTTCTTCCCCACTGGTTGCACCGTATGCAGCCGCAGCGAGCCCTCCCCCGTCCCGACGACCAGCTCGCGGCGCCGAGCCTCGATCTGGCCTTCCGGGAGCTGGTCAGCCACGGCCTCCGCGAGCAGGATCCGGAACCGCTGCCCCTCGTACGTCGTCCACGCCCCGGGCTCCGGGCTTGCCCCCCGCACGAGGCGAGCGAGCTCCGACGCGGGACGGCTCCAGTCGATCCGTACGTCCTCGGGCTCGACTTTGGCCGCGTAGGTCAGCCCCTCGGTCGGCTGCGGCGTGGGGACGGCACCGGCGGCAATGGCGTCGAGCGTCTCCACGAGAAGCCCGGCGCCCCTGACCGCCAGCCGGTCGAGCAGCACTCCGGCCGTGTCGAGTGGGCCCACGGGATCGGTGATCGTCCCGTAGACGGGTCCGGCGTCGAGCTCCCGCACGATCTGGAAGGTGGTGGCTCCCGTGGTCGTCACGCCGTCCATGAGCGCGCGCTGCACGGGAGCCGCGCCGCGGTAGGCAGGCAGCAGCGAGAAGTGAAGGTTGACCCAGCCGTGCGTCGGGACGGCGAGCGTGCGCTCGGGCAGCAGCGCGCCATAGGCCACCACCGGGCAGCAGTCCGGCGCCAGCTCAGCCAGACGCGTCCGGAACGCGAGCCCCTTGGGGTGCTGGGGGGTGAGCACCTCGACATCGCGCGCGTACGCCCACTCCGCGACCGGGCTGGCAACGAGACGTGCGCTCCGGCCCTGAGGTGCGGCCGGGCGTGTCACCACGGCGAGCAGCTCGTGGCCGCTCGCCGCGATGGCGACCAGGCTCGGCAGGGCGACTGCGGGTGTACCCGCGAAGACGAGGCGCATGATCGCCCAATCTAGTGCCCCGTGGCTCCCGGTCAGTGCGAGGCGACCGCCACCTCGAGATCGGCCTTCGACATACGGTGACGCCCCACGATGCCGAGCTCGCCCGCCTGGACGAGCAGCTGACGTCGCGTCGCCCCGGCGGCCTCGTCGGAAGGCGCCACCTCGGTGGCCTCGACGACAGGCGCCACCTCGGTGGCCTCGACGACAGGCGCTACCCCAGCAACCGTGTCCGTCAGCGCCGGCACCTCGGCCCGCTCAGCCTTCAGTGACTTTGCCTTCTTCGCCGCGAGCTTCTCGGCGGCGGCCTTCTTCGCGGCCTTCTTCGCAGCGGCCTTCTTCGCAGCAGCCTTCTTCTCGGCAGCCTTCGTGTCGGCAGCCTTCTTCGCAGCAGCCTTCTTCTCGGCAAGCTTCTTGGCGGCGGCCTTCTTCTCCGCCAACTTCTTGGCCGCGGCCTTCTTGTCGACCTTGTCGTCCTTTGCCATCTGGTCATTCTCCCGTCATCTTGCGTTCACTTTGAGCCGGACACTACGGGGTGAAGATGAACAACTCGGATGACGCGCCGACACGCCTCAGGCGAAGTCGACAGGATCGACGCGGACCCTCAGCGGTCGCGGGTCCTTGCGCGAGGAACGAGCCGCCTGGGCGGTGTGAACCGCACGCATCAGCGCCGGGCCGGCGGACAGCGGCGCAGTCACCAGGAGCCGTGCCACGAGGTCGTCCGACTCGACCGGATGCGGGACCACGGCGGGACCGAGCACCGTGGCTCCCTCGACGTCCCCGACGGCCTTGGCGAGGTCCATGCAGGCTGACCAGTCACCCACAGCGACGACGATCCGTACGGCCGGAGGGAGCCGGGCCTCACTACGGTCCTGTAGCTCACGTGCGGCGAAGCCGGCCGGGTCGAGGCGGGTGAGAGCCTGCAGCGCACGAGCGTTCGTGGGACCCACGGCGAGCACCGTGCCCCCGTCGGCCGCCGAACGCACCAGGGCGGTCGCCTGCAACCAGCGACGCAGAGCCTCCTCGGCCGCCCGCAGGTCGGTGCGGTTCAGCAGGGTCCCGGCGTCGAGCAGCACAGCCGCTGCGTACCCGCCCGTTGCTGTCGGCTCGGCTCCGGGGGTGGCGACCACCAGGGCCGGCTGGTCCGAGATGGCCTCGACGATCCTCCCCTGGGCCGACTGCCGGATCGTGACCCCGGGGAACGCTCGCCCAAGCTCCTCAGCGGTCCGCTGGGAGCCCACCCGGTACGACCTGAACCGTGTGCCGCGACACGTCGGGCAGGCCCACCCGAGGGCCACCCGGCCGCACCACGCGCATGACGTCACCGGGTCCGACGAGCCGACGCTGCGATCTGTACGAAGCGGTCCGTGGCACGTCGCACACCGTGCGGGCTCCCGGCAGGAGGCGCACACCAGCCCTGGGAGGTATCCGGCGCGGGGAACCTGGACGAGCACGGGGCCTTGCGCCAGAGCCGACCGTACGACGGAGAAGACCTGGCTGGGCACGCGGGCGCTGCGCGCGGCCGGGTCGCGCTCGAGGGTCGCGTCGTCGTCGGCCACGATCCGTATGGCCGGGGCGCGTCGGCGCATCTCGTCGGCGCTCAGCTCGATGGGTCGCAGCCACTGCCGTTCAAGCCATGCCTGGATCTCGGCGGTCCGGGAGCAGGCCGCCAGCAGGAGCCCGGCGCCGCGCTGCGTGGCGCGGATGGCCGCCACGTCACGGGCGTGAGGATACGGTGCGTGAGGATCGCCCAGGAGATCGTCGCCGTCGTCCCAGACGCAGATCAGCCCGAGGTCGTGCACCGGGGCGAAGACCGCTGAGCGCGTACCCACGACGACCCGGGCCTGACCCCGCAGCCCCCGCAGGAACGCTCGGTAGCGTGCGGACGGTCCGAGGTCCGCGGACTGCCGGGCGACCAGGGCCTTGCCCACGCGCCGCTCGAGGATCCCCAGGACCCGCACGACGTCCTTCACGTCGGGCACGACGACGACCGCAGAACGCCCGGAAGCGACGCAGGCCGCCGCAGCCGCCGCGAAGCCCTCGGCCCAGTCTCCGATCGGCGAGGCGACCGGAACGACCGTCCAGGCCGCCCGTGGGGACGCGCCCGACGCGATGGCCTCCACGTAGCCGGCACCCCCGGGGTATTCGGCGAATGGCCCTGGCATGACGTCCGGAGGCGGCATCTCGGGAGTCGCACGCACCTCCGCCTTCTCGGTGGCTGCGTGACGCGGCGGTATCGCCAGGCGCACCACGTCGAAGAAGGTGCCTGCGTAGTGATCGGCGACAGCCCGTACGAGCTCCATCGACTCAGCCGGTAGCACGACCTCGCCGGACACGCTTTTGGCCAGCGGTGCCAGCCGTGGCTGGTCGCTCTGGGCCGCGCGCTCAGCGACGAAGCCGTCGACGAGCCTGCCCGCGAACCTCACGCGCACGCGGGAGCCGGGCACGGCTGTCTGGTCGAGCGCCTCCGGCACCTCGTAGTCGAACAGCCTGTCGAGGTGCGGCAGTCCGACGTCGACGTAGACGCGCGCGACCGGGTGGTCCAACGTCTACCCCCGTACAGCCCTGGCGAGCGCCTCGACCCGGTCGGTCCGCTCCCACGTGAACTCGGGGAGCTCGCGGCCGAAGTGGCCGTAGTTGGTCGTCAGCGTGTAGATCGGGCGCAAGAGGTCGAGGTCGCGGATGATCGCTGCCGGACGAAGATCGAAGACCTGCGGCACGGCGGCACTGATCTGCCCGAGCGGCACCTGCTCGGTGCCAAAGCAGTCCACGAACAGGCCCACCGGGTGCGCTCGGCCGATCGCGTAGGCGACCTGCACCTCGCAACGGGTCGCGAGACCTGAGGCGACAACGTTCTTGGCCACCCACCTCAACGCGTACGCGGCCGAGCGGTCAACTTTGGAGGGATCCTTGCCCGAGAATGCGCCTCCGCCGTGACGGGCCATGCCGCCGTAGGTGTCGACGATGATCTTGCGGCCCGTTACTCCGGCGTCCCCCATGGGGCCGCCCACCACGAAGGAGCCGGTCGGGTTCACATAGACCTTGAGCTCCGGCCGCGCGAGGTCGTACATGGCCAGGACCGGATCGATGACCTCACGCTCGAGGTCGGCCTTGATGGTGGCCTGGGTGACGTCGGCGCGGTGCTGCGTCGAGACGACGACAGTGTCGATGGCGACGGGGCGGTCGCCGTCGTACGCGATCGTCACCTGGGTCTTGCCGTCGGGACGCAGGTAGTCGAGGAGGCCTTGGCGACGCACGGCCGCGAGCTTCTCGGCGAGACGATGCGCGATGTCGATGGGGAGCGGCATCAGGGTCGCGGTGTCCGAGCACGCGTAGCCGAACATCAGGCCCTGGTCGCCGGCACCTTGCGAGTCCAGGTCGTCGCCCGAACCCTCAGCGCGCCTCTCCTCAGCGGAGTTGACGCCCTGGGCGATGTCCGGGGACTGACTGCCGAGCGCGACCATGACACCGCAGGACTCCCCGTCGAAGCCGATGTCGCTCGACGTGTAGCCGATGTCGAGCACCCGCTGCCGGGCGATCTTGCCGATCTCTGCGTAGGCATCGGTCGTGACCTCGCCAGCGACAACGACGAGCCCGGTCGTGACCAGGGTCTCGACGGCGACCCGGCTGTGCGGGTCCTCGGCGACGAGCGCATCAAGGACGGAGTCGGAGATGGAGTCGGCGACCTTGTCGGGATGTCCCTCGGTGACAGACTCAGACGTGAACAGGCGATGCACGAGTGCTCCTCTAGCTAGCGGCGACGCGGTGCTGGACGACCGCGTCAAGGATCCGGTGAGCGACCACGGTCTTGCTGCCCGTGGCGCTCGCGCGGACACCGGCGGCGTCCACGATCATGACAGTGGTCTCCGAGCGTCCGAACACCAAGTGGTCGGACACGTCGTTGACGACGAGAAGATCAGCACCCTTCCGCGCGAGCTTGGCGCGACCGGCCTCGACAAGGGCAGCCTTGTCGGACACGGTCTCCGCCGCGAAACCCACAATGGTCTGGCCCTCACGGCGGCTCCGGCCCAGGGCGGCGAGGATGTCAGGAGTCTGCGTCAGCTCCAGCACCAGTCCCGCACCGCCCGACTTCTTGAGCTTCGTCGCCGAAGGCTCGACCGGCGTGAAGTCAGCCGGTGCGGCGGCCATCACGACGACATCCGCGTCGACCGCGACCTCATTCATCGCCGAGAACAGGTCCCCGGTGGTGACCACGGTGCGGAGGGCGACCGAGGACGGTGGCGTCACGCTGAGGTTCGCGGCGACGAGCGTCACGTGTGCCCCGCGGAGCGTGGCCGCCCTCGCGAGCGCGACGCCCATCAGACCCGACGACGCGTTGCCGATGAACCGCACGGGGTCGATCGCCTCGTGGGTGCCGCCGGCGCTGACGACCACCCGCAGCCCGGAAAGGTCACGGCGCCGCGCGCCACGGGCAACGTCGCTGTCGAGCAGCGACTCCGCGACCTCGACGATCTCGGCCGGTTCGGGCAGCCGGCCCACTCCGCTGTCGGGCCCCGCGAGACGACCTTCGGCCGGGTCGAGCACCACGATGCCCCGGGAGCGCAGCACGTCGATGTTGTGGACGGTCGCAGGGTTCTGCCACATCTCCGTGTGCATGGCCGGGCAGACCAGCACCGGGCAGGTGGCGGTGAGGAGCACGTTGGTGAGCAGGTCGTCGGCGCGACCGGCCACCTGACGGGCGATGAGGTCGGCGGTGGCGGGAGCGACAACAACCAGGTCCGCCTCGCGACCCAGTCGTACGTGCGGGATGTTCTCGGCGCCGGCGAACACATCCGTCGCCACGGGTCGCCCGGAGAGCGCAGCGAACGTCGTCTCCCCCACGAACTTCAGCGCGTTGGCGGTGGGGACAACAGTCACCTCGTGTCCGGCGTCGCGCAGACGCCGGACGATCTCACACGCCTTGTACGCCGCGATCCCGCCGGACACGCCGAGCACGATCCGGCTCATCGGGGTGCCGGCTCTCTGCTCAGAGGTCAGCGTCGCCGAAGGGGTCACCGAACACGAAGTCAGGATCAGCGACAGCCTCAGCGCGAGCAGCAGCCTCAGCCTCGGGGTCGATCTGGGTGCACTCAAGCACGTTGGCGTTCACCTCGCGCAAAGCGATCGACAGCGCCTTCTCCTGCGGAGAGGTGTCGACCAGGGGGCCCACGTTCTC
>JAYUEA010000049.1:0-2557 GCA_043739465.1 Propionibacteriaceae bacterium | reverse complement strand
GCGTGCCCTGCCACAGGGGCACGAGCTGGCCACCGACGATGCCGGCGACGGTCGGAACAGCCGTGATCTGCAGCTCGGCCGCGAGCGAGCGCGACGTGTCCACGTTGATCCGTACGAGCAGCCAGCGTCCGGCCGCCTCGTTCGTGAGCGCGGCGAGCGCGGCGCTCAGCTGCTCCTGCTCTGGCGCCCGCGGGGAGTAGAACTCGATGAGGATCGGGTACCGCGCCGACCCCTGCATCGCCGCGTCGAAGGAGGCGTCATCGACCTCGGTGACGTAGCTGCCTGCCGGCGCGGCCGGTGCCGCCGGGGCACTCAGGGACGACAGGTCGATGGCTCCCCGGAGGGAGTGTGGTTGCGTCATGAGGGCCATTCAACCAGCACGGGCCACGCGGCGTTCTGTCTGCCATCCAGCCAATACTCGCCAAGGAGGTCCAGTCCTTGCCAGGATGGGGGTCATGGCTCACGAACGCGCAGGTCTTGTCGCTCAACCATCCGATCTCATCGACGTCGACAAGGTGCTCGCCGCGTACGACGAGATCGTCCCCGATCCCACGAACCCGGACCAGATGGTGGTCTTCGGCACGTCGGGTCACCGCGGCTCCAGCCTCGACGGCGCGTTCAACGACGCGCACATCGCGGCGACGACGCAGGCGATCATCGAGTACCGGGCGTCGCAGGGCACCACCGGGCCCCTGTACATCGCGAAGGACACCCACGCGCTGTCGCTGCCCGCGTGGAAGACCGCCATCGAGGTGCTGACGGCCCATGGCGTCCACATCCGCGCGGAGCGCGAGGACGAGTACACCCCGACCCCGTCGCTGTCGCGGGCGATCATCGTCCACAACCGCAACCACGGCGGCCATCCGGCCGACGGCATCGTCGTCACCCCCTCGCACAACCCGCCCCGCGACGGCGGCTTCAAGTACAACCCGCCGAACGGCGGCCCTGCCGACACCGACGCCACCAAGGTCATCGCCGCCCGCGCCAACGAGCTGCTGGCCGATCCCGGGCAGGTCCGCCGCACCCCGTACGAGCAGTGCGACGTCGAGCGGTGGGACTACCGCTCCGCCTACTGCCTGGACCTCACCAACGCGATCGACCTCGACGCGATCCGGGCTGCAGGCGTACGGATCGGGGCCGATCCCATGGGCGGCGCTTCCGTCCAGTACTGGGAGTACATCGCCGACAACCTCGGCCTCGATCTCACGGTCGTCAACCCCACGGTCGACCCGACGTGGCGCTTCATGACCCTCGACCACGACGGCAAGATCCGCATGGACTGCTCGTCGGAGTACGCGATGGCCTCGCTCGTGCATCAGCGCGAGAAGTACGACATCGCCACGGGCAACGACGCGGACGCCGACCGGCACGGCATCGTCACCCCCGACGCCGGGCTGCTCAACCCGAACCACTACCTCGCGGTCGCGATCCAGTACCTCTATGCGCACCGCGACGGCTGGAACCCCGCCGCCGGCATCGGCAAGACCCTGGTGTCGAGCTCGATGATCGACAGGGTCGCCGACGAGCTCGGCCGCCAGCTCGTCGAGGTGCCCGTCGGCTTCAAGTGGTTCGTCCCCGGCCTGATCTCGGGCGACCTCGGCTTCGGCGGCGAGGAGTCGGCGGGAGCCTCGTTCCTCACCCGCGACGGCAAGACCTGGACCACGGACAAGGACGGCATCCTCCTCGACCTCCTCGCCAGCGAGATCCTCGCGGTCACCGGCAAGTCCCCGTCCGAGCTCTATCGCGAGCTCGAGGCCAAGTACGGCGTCTCCTCGTACGCTCGTGTCGATGCTCCCGCCACCCGCGAGCAGAAGGAGAAGCTCGGCAAGCTCTCCCCCGACGACGTGACGGCGACCGAGCTCGCAGGCGAGCCGATCGTCGCGAAGCTCACGGCGGCACCGGGCAACGGGGCAGCCATCGGCGGGCTCAAGGTGACCACGGAGCATGCCTGGTTCGCCGCGCGCCCCTCGGGCACCGAGAACGTCTACAAGATCTATGCGGAGTCGCTCAAGGGTCCCGACCACCTCGCCGAGGTGCAGAAGGAGGCGCGGCAGGTCGTTGACGGCGTCCTCGGCTGACCCCTGGCCCCCTCGTGTCACCGAGTGCTGGCATACCGACAGAATCGGCGCTCAAGAAGGACGGTTCGCCAGCACTCGACGATCAGACGGGGGCGCCAGCGCGACAAAGCAGCATGCGCACGCGTTCTACGACCACATCCGCGCGCCGGAGGACGTCGAAGCCGCTGAACACGCGGTATGCCCAGCCGTGGTCGCCGAGCACATCCCGCCGCGACTCGTCCTGGCGCTGGCGCCAGTCGGACGCCTGACCCGCCCGTACGGAGTCCTCGTCGTCCCGTTCCCGGTGGTGCCGTCCGTCGTAGTCGATCGCCACCTTCCATTGCGGCCATGACAGGTCGGGACGATGGACGGGTGCGCCATGCTCGTCGCACACCCACTCATTCACCGCCGGATCAGGAAGGCCGGCATCGATCAGGATGAGCCGCAGACGGGTCTCCATCGGGGAGTCGACCCCATCTCGACTGAGGGCGAGGGCTGAC
>JAYUEA010000048.1:0-2567 GCA_043739465.1 Propionibacteriaceae bacterium | reverse complement strand
CAAGGTCATGGACCGTCTCGGGCTCGAGTACGTGATCGTCAAGGCCCAGTCGGGCGCCATGGGCGGGTCGGCGTCGGAGGAGTTCCTGGCCATCGCGCCGAACGGCGAGGACACGTTCGTACGGTCACCGGGCGGCTACGCGGCAAACGTCGAGGCCGTCAAGGTGACGCCGCCGGCCGCCGTCGACGCCAGCGCCACACCCGCACCGACGGTCGTCCACACCCCCGGCGCTGGCACGATCGACACGCTGGTCACCGCGGTCAACGAGACGGCCCCCCGCGCGGACCGCGCCTGGACGGGCGCGGACACGTTGAAGAACGTCGTCTTCATGCTCCAGAACCCCGACGGCTCGAAGGAGCCGCTGATCATCGGTCTGCCCGGCAACCGCGACGTCGACCTCAAGCGGCTCGAGGCAGCCATCTCCCCGGCCGAGGCGCTCGCGTTCGGCGACGCCGACTTCGCCGCGCACCCGAGTCTCGTCAAGGGCTACATCGGTCCCGCCAAGGATGGCGCGGCCGTGCTCGGCAAGGAGTCGGCCAGCGGCATCCGCTACCTCGTGGACCCCCGAGTCGTCGAGGGCACGGCGTGGGTGACCGGCGCCAACGCGGCCGACCATCACGTCGTCAACCTCGTCGCCGGGCGCGACTTCACGGCCGACGGCACGATCGACGTCGCCGAGGTACGCGCCGGAGATCCCGCGCCCGACGGCTCCGGGCCACTGGAGCTGGCACGCGGCGTCGAGATGGGCCACATCTTCCAGCTCGGCACCAAGTACGCCGAGGCGTTGGGCCTCAAGGTGCTCGACCAGAACGGCAAGCTCGCGACGGTCACGATGGGGTCGTACGGGATCGGCATCTCGCGTGCCGTCGCGATGGTGGCCGAGACCACGTGCGACGACCGCGGGCTCGCATGGCCCAGGTCGCTGGCGCCGTTCGACGTCATCGTGCTCGCCGCCGGCAAGGAGCCGGAGCTCGCGGCGGAGGCTCAGCGGATCGCGCTCGAGCTGTCCGGCGCCGGCCTCGACGTCCTGCTCGACGACCGCAAGGCGTCTCCGGGCGTGAAGTTCACCGACGCGGAGGTGCTCGGCGTCCCGACCTGTGTCGTGGTCGGCCGCGGCCTGGCGACCGGCGTGGTCGAGGTACGGGATCGCACTACCGGCACCAAGGACGAGGTGGCCGTCGACGACGTGGTCGCGCGGGTGATCGAGGACGTGCGGGACGCGTGATCCTGGGAGTGCCACTGGCGACGCTGGCCCTGCTGGTCGTCGCGGCCTTCGCCGCCGGTTGGATCGACGCCGTCGTCGGCGGGGGAGGGCTGATCCAGCTGCCGAGCCTGCTGATCGGGCTGCCGCAGGACACACCCATCCCGACGGTGTCGGGCACGAACAAGCTGTCGTCCGCGGCGGGTACGGCCGTCGCCACCGCCACGTACCTGAGCAAGGTCCGTGTCGAGTGGAAGGTCGCGCTGCCGCTGATGGCTGCCGCCTATGCCGGGTCGACGACGGGTGCCCAGCTCGTACGGTTCGTGCCGCGGCAGCTGTTCACGCCGCTGGTCCTCGTCGTCGTGGTCGTCGTCGGCGTGTACACGCTGAGGCGGCCGGCTCTCGGCCTCGAGACGAACCTGCGGCACGAGGGTAGGGCGCGCGCGCTGCGGGTGGTCGGCATCGGGCTCGCCGTCGGGCTGTGGGACGGGCTCGTGGGCCCCGGGACGGGGACGTTCTTCGTCATCCTGCTGGTCGCCGTGATCGGCTACGGCTTCCTCCAGGCGACGGTGCTCACCAAGCTCGCCAACCTCACGACGAACGTCGCCGCGCTGGTCGTGCTGGGCCTCACGGGCCACGTGCTGTGGGGCCTCGGCGCCGTCATGGCCGTCGCGAACCTGACCGGCGGCGGCATCGGCGCGCGGATGGCGCTGCGCCACGGCAACGGCTTCGTCCGCAAGGTCTTCCTGGTCACCGTGACAGCCCTCGCCCTCAAGCTCGCGTACGACACGGTGCAGCTCTTCGTCTAGGAGTCCGGCCAGCCCGGGTACTCGGCAAGGCCCATGCCCAAGGGCAGGCCGAGGGTTGCCGCGGCCTCGAGATCGGCGACCGCCGTCCTCGTACCGGTCTCTCCGCTCGCAACGACCACAGCAGCGGCGCGGGTGATGGCGGCCAGCAGCTGGGCGGCGAGGGCAAGGGCCTGGTCATCGGTGGCCGTAGCCGGGACGGAGTACGCGGCCGCCCCGGGGTCCGGCGTCTGGGAGGCGGCACGTGTGCGGGCGACGAGCGCGTCCCGCTGACTCTTCGCGACCAGCACGACGTTGCCCAGGACCACTCGCGAGGGGTGGGCGGCCGACAGCCTGCCAAGGGCGGACTCGAGCCCGTACACGGCCTCGTGGTAGCGGTCGAGCAGCGCGACGGCGGCTGCGTCCGGCGCCAGAGTCACCACCTGCCGCAGAGCAATGGTCTTCGTCACCGACGACACTGTGGTCGTCAGGGCCGCCTGCGTCTGGACAGCAGCGGCGGCCTGCGACGCCCAGAACGCCGCGACGACCCCTGTCGTCTGCGAGGCGAGCGACTCGTGCGA
>JAYUEA010000047.1:0-7728 GCA_043739465.1 Propionibacteriaceae bacterium | reverse complement strand
CGCTCGTCAGCCAGACCGGCCGCCTCGGGCTCACCCTCTGGGTGCTCACCGGCCAGGTGCCGACCTCGGCCGACGCCGTCGTGAACGCATACCTGTCGGCGATCTCGCGCGGTGACGCGACCAAGGCCCGCACGTACCTGTCCACTCCCCAGACGGACACCCTCCTGCTCACCGACACCGTGCTGAAGCGCAGCATCGAGCGGAGCCCCGTCACGGTGCTGCACGTCGCGCACTCGTCGTCCAGCCTTGACGGCACCGAGCGCGTGGAGGCCACGTACACGATCGGCAACCAGCAGGTCACGACCACTTTTACGACGGGCTTCTCCGAGGGGCAGTGGTGGATCATCGACGATCCGGGGCGCATCGGCCTCGGCTCGATCCGCGCCACCGGGATCCCGCTGTTCATCAACGGCGAGGAGATCCCGTCGAACGTCAACAGCCTGCCCGCGTTCCCCGGGACGTACGAGCTCTCGACGGCGAACGCGTACATCGCCTTCGCCGCACCCAGCACGATCGTGGTCCGGAGCCCGGACGAAGCACCGGTCATCGGCGCGGTCCGGCTGCAGCTCACGGAGGCGGGCCGCCAGGAGGCGTACGCCGCGACCAAGTCGGCAGTCTCAGCCTGCCTGGCCAAGCACGAGCTGCAGCCCGCTGGTTGCCCTCAGAACATCGAGCCCAACCGCAACGAGCCCCCGGTGGCCGGCACGGTCACGTACAAGGCCGTCAGCGAGGGCCCCATGACCGTGACCGAGACCGATCTGCGATCCGCGACGGTCACCGTGAAGTACGTGGCCACGTGGCAGCTGGACGTGAAGGTCTACGTCAACGGGACCCCGCGTGACGTCAGCTTCACGTTCGACCTGACCACCCTGTGGCACGTCAACCTCAGCGACACGGCGCCTAGCGCAGTCCTGGTCCGCTAGCGGCGTTTCACGGCAGGACACAACGACGGCCGGATCCGCATGGATCCGGCCGTCGTCGCCGAAGTAGGTGGGGTCAGCGCGTCTCGCGGTGAGCCTGGTGCGAGCCGCAGCGCGGGCAGAACTTCTTGATCTCCAGACGATCCGGGTCGTTACGCCGGTTCTTCTTGGTGATGTAGTTGCGCTCCTTGCACACCGAACACGCAAGCGTGATCTTGGGCCGGATCTCGGAGCCCTTCTTGGCCATGGTCATCCTCGCTGTCGTGCGTGTGTGCTGTCGTGCGTGTGTGCTGTCGTGCCTTGTCACTGCATGGGTAGCGGGAACGGGACTTGAACCCGTGACCTAACGATTATGAGCCGTTTGCTCTACCGTCTGAGCTATCCCGCCGTGGAGCCCCCATGCGGAATCGAACCGCAGACCTTCTCCTTACCATGGAGACGCTCTGCCGACTGAGCTATAGGGGCCAGCCGCCGGACAAACATACATGACCACGGCGAGCCAGCGCGAATCGCGCCAGCACTACGTCGTCGAGCGTGCTCCGGGGGCGTCGAGACCCCGGAGAACGACGACGGCCCGAGACGTCTGAGGTCTCGGGCCGAGGTGGTGGCAGGTGTTGGGTTCGAACCAACGTAGGACTGAGCCGACGGTTTTACAGACCGCTCCCTTTGGCCACTCGGGCAACCTGCCAAGCTGGCGTGCCAGCGGCGGAAACGATAGCAGCCCGGCTCAGCGGCTGCCGAATCGATACCCTCACGTCGAAACCCTGCGAGTGGCCGCGCGAAGCCGTCCGGTTGCCTAGGCTGAGCGCCGGTGACTCGTACCGGTCCCGTTACTACAGGAGAGCAGCACATGGCCACGCCACACATCAGCGCCGAGCCCGGACAGATCGCACCCCTGGTCCTCATGCCCGGCGACCCCCGCCGCGCGGAGAAGATCGCGAAGGACTTCATCGACGACGCGACGATGGTCTCCGACGTCCGCGGGATCCAGTGCTTCACGGGCACGTATGAGGGCACGCCGATGAGCGTCATGGCATCCGGCATGGGCCTGCCGTCGCTGTCGATCTACGCGACGGAGCTGTACCGCTTCTACGGCGTCGAGCGCATCGTGCGCGTCGGTACGGCCGGTGGCATCAGCGCCGCGGTCGAGGTGCGCGACGTGGTCATCGCGTCTGCCGCCCACACGAACTCGTCGGTGCCGTCGCTGATGGTGCCGGGCGTCACCGTTGCACTCGCGCCGGACCCGTACCTCCTCCGGGGAGCCATGAACACCGCGGAGAGCCTCGAGGGCGTCCGCTGGCACGTGGGCCCGGTCTTCGCGAGCGACCACTTCTACGGCGGCCACCCCGACAGCATGGGGAAGCTCATGGAGCTGCAGACGCTGGCAGTCGAGATGGAGGCCGCCGGCCTGTACGCGGTGGCACTGGCTGAGCACAAGCAGGCGCTGACCGTGCTCACCGTCTCGGACCACCTGGTCACTCCGGGTGGGGACCTCACCAGCGAGGAGCGCGAGGACTGCTACCGGTCCATGGTGAAGATCGCTGCAGGGGCACTGCGCGCCTGAGGTCGAGGGCTAGTGTCGAGCAAGGTCACAGTCTCATTGCGGCTCGGAGGGCTGGCTTGACACCCCCCCGGCCCCCCGGTTGACTCGCCACGTCGGGGCACGGGGGCACACTCGTACCCCACTGGGGAGGGTCATCACAATGGTCGCTGAGGGCTCGTCCTCGGTTGGCCGCGTGGCCGTCGTCGGCAGCGCCAACCTCGACCTCGTGACCGTCACCGACACCCTCCCGCGTCCGGGAGAGACCCTGCTCGCGACCGCGTACTCCGAAGGCCCCGGCGGCAAGGGCAGCAACCAGGCCCACGCGGCCGCCCGAATGGGCGCCAAGGTGTCGTTCGTCGGCCTGCGTGGTGACGACGAGGCCGGCCAGACCCTCGCCGACGCTCTCAGCGCCGAGGGGGTGGACGTGACACCGTTCGCGACCACTGACGGGCCGTCGGGTCGCGCGCTGGTCATGGTCGACGCCGCCGGCCAGAACTCGATCATCGTCGTGGCGGGTTCCAACGCGAAGCTGTCGGCTATCCACATCGAGCGTGCAGGGTCTGCGGTGAGCGCTGCCGCTGTCGTCGTGTGCCAGCTCGAGATCCCGCTGGCTGCGGTCCAGGCAGCGCAGAAGGCATGTACGGGCACGTTCGTGCTCAACCCGGCGCCGGCGCAGCAGCTGCCCGCCGAGCTGCTCGCCCGTACGGACGTGCTGGTCGTCAACGAGACCGAGTACGAGACGGTGCTGGGCACTCCCCTGCCGGCGCGCCTCACCGAGATCGCCGACGTCGCCGCGCGTCCCACCTCGCCGGCCACCATCGTCGCCACCCTGGGCGCACGGGGTGCTGCCGTCTGTACGGACGGGACCGTCACGCTCATCAGCCCACCGAAGGTCACGGTCGTCGACTCGACAGGTGCCGGCGACACGTTCGTCGGCGCCCTCGCCGCAGAGCTCGCGACAGGCACCGACGTGCTGACCGCCGCGCGAATGGCGGTTGTCGCTGCCTCGTTGTCCACGCAAAGCCTCGGTGCCACCGCAGGCATGCCCCGCCGCAGCGAGGTGCTCGCCCACCTCGCCGTACCCAGGAATTCGGAGCCTGCCTAGAGCCGGTCTTCGTCACACCACCGGTCGGTCCGCCGACATGAGTTCACAAGGAGAAAGCCACACATGAAGCGCCAACTGAAGCTGGGCCTGGCGGCAGCGTCCGCCCTTGCCCTGTTGCTCACAGGTTGCTCGTCCTCGAGCAGTACGGGCACCCCGTCCGGCAGCGCGAGCGCCAGCACGGCCAGCAAGCTCTCCGTCGTCAGCGTCATCAACGGCACCCTCGGCGATGCGAGCTTCTTCGACAGCGCCGAGACCGGCATGACGAAGCTCAAGGCTGAGGGTCACAAGATCCAGACGATCCAGACCGACGCCAGCAACCAGACGTCGTGGAAGCAGAACACTGAGGCCGTATCGGGCAAGTGGGACATCGTCGTCGTCGGTACGTCGCAGATGGTCGACATCCTGAAGGAGATCGCACCGAAGTTCCCGAACCAGAAGTACCTCATCTATGACGATGTCGTGGCCGCACCGAACGTCGCGTCCATCACGTTCAAGCAGAACGAGGGTTCGTACCTGGCCGGCGTGCTCGCCGCGCTCGCGACCACGAACAAGGACAAGTTCCCCAAGGCCAGCGGCTCCAAGGTCGTCGGTCTCGTCGGCGGCATGGACATCCCGATCATCAACGACTTCGTCGCGGGCTTCAAGAAGGGCGTCGAGACCGTCGACCCCACCGTCAAGGTCAAGGTCGGCTATGTCGGCAACTTCACCGACTCCGACAAGGGCTACTCGATCGCCAAGTCGATGTACGAGCAGGACAAGGCTGACGTCGTCTTCCAGGTCGCCGGCGGCGCCGGGAACGGCGTGCTGAAGGCTGCCAAGGACACCGGCCGCTACGCCATCGGCGTCGACTCGAACCAGAACAAGCTGTACCAGGGCAACATCCTGGCGTCGATGCTCAAGAACGTCGGCGACGGCATCTACACCGCGGTCTCCGCGGCGGACGCAGGCACGCTCCAGTACGGCAAGACCACGGCCTACGGTCTGAAGAACAACGGCGTCGGACTCACCTTCGCTGACAACGGCGACATCGTTCCGGCTGACGTCCAGGCGAAGATCAAGGACTACGCGTCTCAGGTCTCGGACGGCAAGATCACCGTTCCGACCACGCTCAGCTGACCACCCGGGCATGATGTGGGGGCCGGGCTTGGGCCCGGCCCTCACTGTTGTCCTGAGCCCAACACAAGGGAGCCTCATGACCGGTCCGCTGCTCCAGCTCCGCGGCGTCACGAAGACGTTCGGCACGCTGGTCGCCAACGCGTCCGTCGACCTGGACGTCGCGCCGGGGCGCATCCATGCGCTCGTCGGCGAGAACGGGGCCGGCAAGACCACGCTGATGTCCATGATCAACGGCACGGCCGTACCGGACTCAGGGACGATCATGTACGGCGGCGTGGAGGTGGCGATCACATCCCCCCAGCAGGCCGCCGCGCTCGGCATCGGCATGGTCTTCCAGCACTTCAAGCTCGTCGGGTCCCTCACCGTCGCGGCCAACGTCTTCCTCGGTCGGGAGATCACGAAGAACGGGCAGCTGGACACCGAGGCGATGGAGGCGGAGGTCACCCGGCTGTCCTCGCAGTTCGGCCTCGAGGTCGTGCCCACCGAGATCACCTCCGAGCTCAGCGTCGGCGAGCTGCAGCGCGTCGAGGTCCTCAAGGCCCTCTCGCACAAGACCCGCCTGCTGATCCTCGACGAACCGACAGCGGTGCTGACGCCGTCGGAGACCGACGACCTGTTCGTCGTCGTCCGCGAGCTGGCCAAGTCCGGCGTCGCGGTCATCTTCATCTCCCACAAGCTCGACGAGGTGCTCGCGATCGCCGACGAGGTCACGGTCATCCGTGATGGCCGCGTCATCGACACCGTCACCGCCGTGGGGCTCACCAAAGAGCGGATCGCCACGATGATGGTGGGACGCGAGGTGCTGCTCCGCATCGAGCACACCCCGGCGCACCCCGGCGGCACCGTGCTCGACGTGGCGGGCCTCACCGTCGTCGACGACCGCGGCGTGACCGCGCTCGACCACGTCTCCCTGTCCGTACGTGCTGGCGAGATCGTCGGCATCGCAGGCGTCGACGGCAACGGCCAGTCCGAGCTGCTCGAGGCCATCGCGGGCCTGGAGAAGGCCGACGAGGGCCGCGTCATGCTGAAGGGCGCCGACATCTCCAAGGCGTCGGTCGCCTCACGCCGCGCCGCGGGACTCGCGTACATCCCGGACGACCGGCACCACGTCGGTACGGCTCCGAAGATGTCCGTAGCCGACAACCTGGCAGCCACCCACCTCAACCCGCCTGTGGCCACGATGGGCTGGCTCAGCCTCAGCGGCATGCGCCAGTTCGCCTCCCGGCTCATCAAGACCTTCGACGTACGTGGCGCGACCACGACCACTCCTGTGGGGTCGCTGTCCGGCGGAAACATGCAGAAGGTCGTCATCGCCCGCGAGTTCGAGTCCGACCCCGCGCTGCTCGTCGTGTCGCAGCCGACCCGCGGCGTCGACGTCGGCGCGATGGAGTTCGTCCACCGCGCCCTCGTCGAGGCACGTGACCGCGGCGCGGCCGTACTCCTCGTCTCCGCCGACCTCAACGAGGTCATGAGCCTCTCGGACCGGCTGCTCGTCATCCACCGCGGCCACATCGTCGACGAGTTCACCCAGGACACCATGTCCGAGGTCGCGGTCGGGCTGGCCATGGGCGGCCAGGCGGTCGACGACGACGCGATCGCCGCCGCCAAGGCCCTGCACGACGAGAAGGCCGAGCTGGTCTCGACCGACCTCGACGGCGACGGCATCCCCGACGAGCTCCAGAAGAAGCCGGTGGTGGTACCCATCGTGGCGCCGCCCGTCGAGCACGCCGAGGCGCCCACCAGCGGCGTCACCGGCAGCAACGTGCTCAAGCTGGTGTTCACGAATGCGGCCCAGCCTGTACTGGCGATCGTGGCCGCCCTCGTCGTCGGCGCCATCATCATCGCGCTGCTCGGCAAGAACCCGGCCGCTGCCTACGGCGAGCTGTTCTTCTCCTCGCTGTCGACCCCGTACGGAATCGGCGCCCTGCTCGCGCACACGGTGCAGTTGCTGATCCTGTCGGCCGCGGTCATCGTCAGCTTCCGCGCCGGGTTCTTCAACATCGGCGGCGAGGGCCAGCTCTACGTGGGTGCGCTCGCCGGCGCGCTCACCGGCATCGCCCTGAAGAACTCTTCGTTGCCCAGCTTCCTGGTGATCATCCTGGTGATGGTGGTCGGCTTTGCCGCCGGTGCCCTCTGGGGCTTGATCCCCGGCGCGCTGCTGGCCTGGTGGAACGTCAACATCATCGTGACCACGCTGATGATGAGCTCGATCGCGACGCTGCTCACCCAGTACCTGGTCACCGGGCCGTTCCGCGACCCCTCGTACGGCTCGGTCGGGTCGGCGAAGCTGGGGTCCAACGCGTTGCTGCCCATCCTCAGCGGCCCGTACAGCCTGACCCCGGACATCCTCATCGCGCTCGCGGTGGTCATCGTCCTCGGCCTGGTACTCACCCGGTCGGTATGGGGCCTCAAGGTGCGCGAGCTCGGCGAGATGAACCGGTTCGCCGAGTACACGGGCGTCAACCCGAAGTCGATGAGCATGCAGGTCATGGCCCTTTCCGGGGCCGTCGCGGGCCTGTCCGGAGCCCTGTACGTGATCGGCCCGAACTCGACCGCCCGGTTCGTCCAGACGTTCTCGCCCGGGTACGGGTTCACCGCGATCACCGTCGCGCTGCTGGCACGCCTCAACCCGTGGGTCGCGATCATCGCCGCGCTCTTCTACGCCGACATGATCGCCGGGTCATCGTCGATGCAGGCCAACGCCGACGTGCCGAAGCCGCTGGTCGACGTGATCCTCGGCCTCATCGTCCTGATGATCACCGCCTCGTTCGCGTGGAACTGGTGGCGAGCCAAGAAGGTCGACAAGCCGACGACCGCCGCACCCGTGCCCGAGGTCGCCACCGCAAGCATCGTTGAAGGGAGCGAGCAGTGACCGAGGTCCTCCACACCGTCTTCAGCCTCGCGCTGATCGCCGCCACGCTCACAAGCCTCACCCCGATCCTGTTCGCCTCGATCGGTGGCGCCATCACCCAGCAGGGCGACATCCTCAACATCGGCCTCGAAGGCATGATGCTGATCGGCGCCTTCAGCGCGATCGTCGTCGG
>JAYUEA010000046.1:0-7733 GCA_043739465.1 Propionibacteriaceae bacterium | reverse complement strand
ACTTCCTGCCGATCGTGGGTCGTACGAAGGCGTTGCCGCAGCTGTTGGGCGACACGCGCGCACTCCTCGTCGAGGCCTGGCAGGCGTAGCGATGCTTGACCGGTTCCGCCACATCTGGGCTGCCGTGATGACGCCGCCCGCAAAACTGCTGTGGCGGCTGCATGTGCCGCCGGACGTCATCACCTGGCTGGGCACGATCCTCGTCGTCGTCGCGTCGCTGGCGACGATCCCGCGAGGACTGCTCTGGCAAGGGGGGCTGCTCGTGCTCATCCTCGTGCTCTCCGACGGCCTCGACGGCCAGCTCGCGCGGCTCTCCGGGACGACGAGCACGTACGGCGCCTTCCTCGACTCGTCGCTGGACCGCGTCGCCGACGGGGCGTTGTTCGGCGCGATCATCCTGTACTTCGCCGGACCCGGTCAGTCGCAGCTCTGGGCCGGCGTCGCGCTCTGGGCCCTGGTCGCGGGCCAGGTGACCTCGTACGTGAAGGCGCGCGGCGAATCGCTCGGCCTGGACGCCAACGGTGGCCTCGCCGCGCGCGCCGACCGGATCGTCGTGGCATTCCTGGGGCTGGTGCTGGCTGGCGTCGGCGTCCCGTACGCGCTGCAGGTCGCCGTGCTGGTGCTCGCCCTGGTGGGGTCGTGGACCGTCGGCCAGAGGATGCTGCGTGCATGGCGCTCGCGGGAGGTCGCGTGACGACGCCGGTCGTCCGGCGCACCCCGAGCCGCCGCGACGTGCTCGTCCGGGAGATCCGCAATGCCGGGTGGGCCGCAGGCCCTTACCTGCTGCGCTCGCGAGCTGTACGGACGGGACTCGGGAAGGCCGCGGCCACGTGGGGGAGCCGCTTCGTCGAGCCGCATCGCCAGCAGTGGCGTGAGAACGTGCGCCTGGCGACAGGTCGTACGCCCTCTGACGCCGAGGTCGCTGCCGCCGTCAGGTCGTGGATGCGGACCTTCACGGAGTCGTTCGTCATGCCGTCGTGGAGCCCTGAGCGGGCCGTCTCGAGCGTCACCACAGATCCCGACGGGGAGCGTCGGCTGCGTGAGGCGATGGCCACCCGCGGCGCGGTCGTGGCGTTGCCGCACATCGGCTCCTGGGACCACGCCGGGACCTGGGCGTGCGCGACCGGCATGCCCGTCGCGACGGTTGCCGAGCAGCTCGGCGAGGCCGAGTTCGCGGCCTTCAAGCGCTTCCGGGAGCAGCTCGGCATGCGGATCTACTCCCATCGCGATCCCACCGTGCTGACCCAGCTGAGCCGCGACGTCGCGGACGGGTACCTGGTCTGCCTGGTGGCGGACCGCGTCTTCGACGGCAAGGGGGTACCGGTGGTATGGCCCGATGGCGGCGCCGGCCGGCCGGCCCTGGCGCCCGTCGGCCCTGCGTTGCTGGCCCGACGCACGGGCGCCCACCTCGTCGGCATCTCGGCCCGCTACACCGACGCCGGCATCCACCTCGCGTTCTCGGAGCCCGTAGAGCACCGCACCGGCGTCGATGGGCTGAAGGCGATGTCGCAGGACCTCGTCACGTTCTTCGCGGCCGAGGTCGCCCTCAACCCCGTCGACTGGCACGTGTTCGTGCCCTTCTTCCCCGACCCGGCCGAGGTGCGCCCGTGAGGATCGGACTCGTCTGCCCGTACGACCTGCGCTCGCACGGGGGAGTGCAGGCCCACGTGCTGGGTCTCGCGCGCTGGCTCACCGCCGCAGGACACGAGACGTACGTGCTCGCGCCGGGCATGATCGCGGACGACCGCTGGCCCGAGGTCGGGCTGCGCCCGGAGCAGCTCACCAGTACAGGCGGGTCCGTCGCGGTCCCGTACAACGGCTCGGTGGCCCGCATCGGCTGCGGCCCGGTGTCGTCCCTGCGCGTACGGCGCTGGCTCGCCGAGCACGACCTCGACGTGCTGCACGTCCACGAGCCGATCACGCCGAGCGCAGCTGTCCTCGCCGTCCGGGCCGCGACGGTGCCTGTTGTCGCTACGTTCCACACCGCGACCCCAGGATCCCGTTCCCTGGCTGCTGCCGGCCGGCTGATGGGCGACACCATCGGGCGGATCGACGAGCCGATCGCGGTCTCCAGGGTCGCGGCGCGCGTGGTCGAGAAGCATCTCGGGTTGCGCCCACGGATCGTCGGCAACGGCATCCGTCTCGCCGACTTCGTCCCGGCGACCTCCGCGGGGCCCTGGCGTGGTGGCGACCGTCCGCGGATCACGTTCGTCGGCCGGCTGCGCGAACCCCGCAAGGGACTGGGCGTGCTGCTCGCCGCCGTGCCCGAGATCCTGCGGCAGCGTCCGGACATCGAGATCTGCGTCGCGGGCTCAGGAGCGCCCGTGGCCGCCCCGCCTCAAGTGCGCTACCTCGGCGACATCACAGACCAGCAACGCAACGACCTGCTGGCCTCGTCGGACGTCTTCGTGGCGCCGCACACAGGCCGTGAGAGCTTCGGGATCGTCCTGCTGGAGGCACTTGCGTCCGGGGCGGCGGTCGTCGCCTCGAACCTGCCCGCGTTCGTCGACCTGCTCCACGACGGGGAGGGCCCACTGGGCCACGTCGTCGAGGCTGGGGCGGCCGGGCCGCTGGCCGCGGCGGTCATCGACGCCCTGGACCATCCCGTACCGCCGGCTCGGGGACGCTCTCTCGCAGCACGCTTCGACTGGGACCGGATCGGTCCCCAGGTGCTCGACGTGTACGCCGATGCGGTCAGCCCACGCGCCGTCGGTCGTCCGACCGCCTGATAGCGCTCCCCACTACGCTGGCGGCGTGCCAGGGCTGCCGTACGACACCGATCGGGTGTTCACGCTGCCCAACGTGCTGACGTTCCTACGGCTCCTCGGCGTTCCACTGTTCCTGTGGCTGATCCTCGGGCCGCACTGGGATGGCTGGGCGTTCGTCGTGCTCGCCACCGGGGGAGCGACGGACTTCCTCGACGGGTACCTGGCGCGTCGCTGGCACCAGATCTCGCGGATCGGCCAGATGCTCGACCCGGTGGCCGACCGCACGTACATCGCAGCCGCGCTGGTGGGGCTGGCCATTCGGGAGATCATCCCCTGGTGGCTCGTGGGGGTGCTCGTGGCGCGCGACCTCTGCATGGCTCTGCTGATCCCGCTGCTGAAGACCCGTGGCTACACGAGCCTGCCCGTCCACTTCCTGGGCAAGATGGCGACGTTCTTCCTGCTGTACGCGTTCCCCGCGATCCTGCTCGGCGACGGCCCTACGTCTGTCGATCTCGTCTTCCGGGTCGCGGGCTGGGCCTGTGCCATCTGGGGGACCGCCCTGTACTGGTGGGCCGGCCTGCTCTACGTACGCCAGGCGATCTGGCTGGTCACCGCACCGAGAAGGTCGACTCCGTGAAGCGCCGCGCGGTGCGCGGCGACAGCGATCGCCCGGTCGACTGGAGCATGGACCTGCTGCGGCAGATCCGTGAGTCGGCCGTCGACCCCGACTACGCGGCGGTCGGACGGCATGCGACGCGGGGCAGGTGGCGCCTGCCACTTGCCGCGGTGGCGCTGGTCGTGGGGATCGTCGTGGCGATGCAGGGCTGGTACACCTACAAGGCCTCCAGCGACGCCAGCACCGAACGCCAGGAGCTCATCAACCGGATCGGCGCCGTCGACAAGAGCAACGACGACCTCCGGAACCAGCAGGTCGCGCTCGAGCAGGAGATCACCTCCCTGCAGAAGAGGCAGGCGGACACGACTATGCAGACCAAGCTCGACGCGCAGGGAGCGGTGGCCGGCAGCACGGTTGTCACCGGTCCCGGGGTCGTGGTCGTGGTCGACGATTCGGCGGGTACGAACTCGGCGCGGGTCACCGACGAGGACCTGCGTCAGCTCACGAACGGACTGTGGCAGGCCGGCGCCGAGGCGATCGCCATCAACGGTCACCGCCTGTCGAGCCGCACCGCCATCCGCAGCGCCGGCTCGGCGATCACCGTCGACTACCGCTCGCTGCTGCGTCCGTACCGCGTCGAGGCCATCGGCGACCCGCTCACCCTTCCCGCCAAATTCGCCGACACCTCGGGCGGGTCCTGGTGGGCCGACGCCAAGGCCAACTACGGTCTCGTCTACGACGTGAACGCAGCATCCTCACTCACCCTCCCGGCCGACCCGGGGCTGACGGTCACGGCAGCGCAGAAACCCTCAGGAGGTCCGTCGTGATAGCGATCCTCGCGCTGCTCATCGGCATCGCGCTCGGCATCTGGCTGGAGCCGTCGTTGCCGTCCGGCTTCGCCACGTACCTCCCGATCATGATCGTCGCCGCGCTCGACGCCCTGTTCGGCGCGTTACGTGCCTGGTTCGACGGCAACTTCTCCGACCGGGTGTTCGCGATCTCGTTCTTCTCCAACGTGAGCATCGCGGCGCTGATCGTCTTCATCGGCGACCAGATCGGTGTCGGCAGCCAGCTCTCCACCGCCGTCGTCGTGGTGCTCGGGATCCGGATCTTCACGAACGCGGCCGCCATCAGACGAGCGATCTTCCATGCCTGACGAGCCGCAGGGCGACGCGCGCCGGGCAGCGGCCCCCGAACCGGCCCCTCCCGCCAGAGGCCTGCGTGAGCTCGGCCGAGCCCTGGTCAGGCCGACGGCCAGCCACGTCCTGCTGGCGGCCGTGCTGCTGGTCTTCGGCGTCGGCGTCGGCACCCAGCTGACGACCAAGGCCGCCGACGACCAGTACGCGACCGCGCGACGCGCAGACCTCATCCAGCTCCTCGACACGGCCACTGCCGAGACCCGACGGCTGGAGTCGGAGCTGACGCAGCTGAAGGCCACGCGCGACAAGCTGCAGTCGGGCGTCGACAGCGCCAAGGTCGCCCAGACCGAGGCCCAGAACCGGCTCGACAACCTCGGCATCCTCAACGGCACGATCGCCGCTACCGGGCCTGGAATCCGCCTGGTGATCTACGACCCGGAGTCGAAGGTGACCGGGTCCACCCTGCTCGACGCGGTCGAGGAGTTCCGGGACGCAGGCGCAGAGGTGATCGAGATCAACGACTCGGTACGGGTCGTGGCGTCGACCTGGTTCTCGAGCAAGAACGGCGAGATCGTCGTGGACGGCGCCTCGATCATGAGGCCCGTGGTCATCGACGTCATCGGCGACGGGCACGCGCTCGAAGAGGCGGCCAGGTTCCGTGGGGGACTGGTGAGCCAGGTGACTCAGCTGGGCGGGAGCGCGACCATCACCCAGCAGACCTCGGTCTCCGTGACGGCGACCCGCCAGCTTCCAACGACCCGCTACGCGCGCCCGGCGTGACCAGCGGCGTGCGGATGCGCCAGAATGCCTCTGGCAGCACGATCCGAAAGAGGCGACGATGAGTTTTCCCGAGGACCTGAAGTACAGCACCGAGCACGAGTGGGTGCGGCAGGGCAACGCGGCGACGGTGCGGGTCGGAATCACCGACTACGCTGCGCAAGCGCTGGGCGACATCGTGTACGTGTCGTTGCCCACGGTGGGCCAGGAAGTGGCTATGGGCGACGCCTGCGGCGAGCTCGAGTCGACGAAGTCCGTGTCCGAGGTATTCAGCCCGGTCAGCGGAGTCGTGTCGGCGATCAACGACCACCTGGCCGACACGCCCGAGACGGTCAACTCGGACCCGTACGGTGCCGGCTGGTTGTTCGAGATCGAGCTGGGCGACGACGCCGACCTCGACGACCTGCTCGACGCGGACGCCTACGCAGAGCACGTCGGAGCCTGACCGCCGCGAACCCGTACGAACGCGCACCCACTGATGCCCGGAGCGCAACGCACTCCTAGGCTAGGCTGACGTTCTGCAAACGCGAGGAGCCTTTCATGACGTGCCCCAAGTGCGGCAGCAGCGTCGCATCTGACAGCAACTTCTGCCCCAAGTGCGGGGAGCGGCTGCGTGAGCACTCGGGCGACACCACGGCCCTGCTGCGGATCGCCGCCGTGGAGACGCTCGAGGACCTGACCGACGAGCAGATCCGAGCCGTCGAGGCTCTTCCTCAGGGCTCAGCCCTGCTGATCGCTCTCCGGGGTTCCGGTCGTGGCGCTCGCTATCTGCTGGACTCAGACTCGGTGATGGCCGGCAGGTCGCCCGAGTGCGACATCTTCCTCGACGACATCACCGTGTCGCGGCAGCACTGCGTGCTCCTGCGTGCCGAGGGCCAGCTGACGGTCGCCGACCAGGGCAGCCTGAACGGCACGTATGTCAACCGCGCGCTCACCGACGGGCCTGTCGTGCTCCGTGCCGGCGACGAGGTGCAGATCGGCAAGTTCCGGCTCGTCTTCTATCCCAGTCCTCATGGGTTGGGGTGATGGCGTCACCGCTTCGGAGCATCGGTCAGGTCCTCAAGTCGCTGCAGGATGAGTTCCCGGACATCTCGATCTCGAAGATCCGGTTCCTGGAGGCTGAGGGCCTCATCTCGCCCGAGCGGGCACCGTCCGGCTACCGCCGCTACTCGGGGTCGGACATCGAACGCCTCGCGTACGTGCTGCGCGCCCAGAAGAACCACTACCTTCCCCTGAAGGTCATCAGGGAGCATCTCGCGCTCATCGACCAGGGCGCGGAGCCTCCGGTCCTCGAGACCCCCGCTCCACAGGCCTGGGCGCCAGTGCCGACCGCTCCCATGGCGGAAGCCGACAGCAATGCCGCACGACGGTCCATCCGACTCTCGCGCCGCGAGCTGTTGGACGTCTCCGGTCTAGGGGAGGGAACCCTCGTCGAGCTTGAGCGACAGCTCGTCATCAAGCCCCGACGCGGGACGGCGTTCTACGGCCGCGAGGCGCTCACGCTGGCGGTGGTCGCCCGGAAGCTCACCACGTACGGGATCGACGCCCGTCACCTCCGTGCGATCAAGATGGCTGCGGAGCGCGAGGTCGGGCTCATCGAACAGGCCGTCGCCGCGTCCTCGAGTCGTCGCCAGCCCGTCAGCCGGGAGCGTACGAACGAGGTCATGCAGCTCGTGATGCACGCGCATGCCGCGTTGATGCAGTCCGTGCTTGACAGGTGACACGACGCGAGCAGCGCGACCCCCCACGGTGACGCGCGACTCGACACTAGGCTGGCGGTATGCGAGAGGTCGTGGTGCACGGGGTCCGGATCGATCTGCCGGCAGGGGTTCCGATGCTGCTGCTGCGGGAGGTCGACGGCACCCGCGGACTGCCGATCTGGATCGGGGCCGCGGAGGCGGCCGCGATCGCCAACGTTCTCGAGGGAGCGACGCCCCCGCGTCCGCTCACCCACGACCTCATGGCCGACCTGCTCGAGGCTCTGGGGCACACCCTGACCGCGGTGAAGATCACCGAGGTCCAGGAGGGCACGTTCTACGCCGTCATCGAGGTCGATGGCGAACAGGTGAGTGCCCGGCCGTCTGACGCGGTCGCGCTGGCGCTGCGCGTCGGCGCGCCGATCTATGCGGCGGAGGACGTGCTTGCTGAAGTAGGGGTTGAGATTCCGGCGCCCCGCGAGGAAGAGGTCGAGAAGTTCCGCGAGTTCCTCGACCAAGTCAGCCCTGAGGACTTCGACGCGCCGCAAGAGTCCTAGTGTCGAGTGTCCGAAATCCATTGACGCTCGGCGCGCCCTGGCACGCATCTCTAGGCATTGCCGTTGGTCACCAGACGACCCGGTCTGCGGGCATGTGGGTGACGCCTGTCAGGCGCCTGTGAGTCATCGCCGGGGCGGCTGTCAGAGCCTCGAGGGCTGGTCGAGGTCGTTGACGGCCCCCCGGGAGGGATCTAGCGTTCAGGAATCCCACTCATGAAACTACATGGGCGGAACCGACG
>JAYUEA010000045.1:0-2580 GCA_043739465.1 Propionibacteriaceae bacterium | reverse complement strand
GCGGCGGCCTCGCGCGGGACTCGCTGCGGCTAGGGGTTCTGCCGATGGCGAGCCCCGTACAGCGCCTCGCCTGGCTGCACACCCACCTCGCCGACCTCCCGGGCAGCGGCATCATCTACACGCTGACCGTCGCCGGTGCTGAGGACCTGGCGCGATCGCTGCGGTCCGCCGGACACGAGGTCGCCGCCTACACGGGTCGTACGGACACGGCAGACCGGGAGGTGCTCGAGGGACGCCTGCGCGCCAACGACGTGAAGGCATTGGTGGCCACGAGCGCGCTCGGCATGGGGTTCGACAAGCCCGACCTCGGGTTCGTCCTGCATCTCGGGGCGCCCTCCTCCCCGGTCGCCTACTACCAGCAGGTCGGCCGCGCCGGACGCGCCACCGACCGTGCCGACGTCGTCCTGCTGCCCGGTCGCGAGGACGCCGACATCTGGCACTACTTCGCGACCAGCTCGATGCCGCAGCAGCGGCTGGCTGAGGCAGTGATCAACGCTCTGGCCGAGGCCGAGCGGCCCCTCTCCACGGCGGCCATCGAAACCATCGTCGACATCCGCCGCACGCGGTTGGAGCTGCTGCTCAAGGTGCTGGACGTCGAAGGGGCTGTACGACGGGTGCAGGGCGGCTGGCTGGCGACCGGACAGCCGTGGACGTACGACGCGGATCGGTACGAGCGGGTGGCCGCGGCGCGTGACCGCGAGCAGCAGCTGATGGTGTCGTACGAGACGACGACCGAGTGCCGCATGCGCTTCCTCCAGGAGTCGCTCGATGACCCGACCGCGGCCGACTGTGGGCGGTGCGACACCTGCCTGGCGGCAGCGGGGCAGCCGTCGTGGTTCGACGCGTATATCGACGAGTCGAAGGTGGCCCTGGCCGAGCTGCAGCTCGCTCAAGTGGGCGTCGAGATCGAGCCGCGCGGCATGTGGCCCACCGGGATGGACCGGCTGGGCGTCCCCGTCAAAGGCAAGATCGGGCCGGACATGGCCGCCACAGCAGGTCGGGCGGTGGCGCGGTTGACCGACCTCGGCTGGGGGTCTGCGCTCCGTGACTTGTTCGCGGCGCCGGACGGTCCCGTCCCAGCGAACATCGCGTCGGCGTGCGTGCAGGTGCTGAAGGCGTGGCCGTGGAAGACGCGGCCCGTGGCCGTCGTCGCGATGCCGTCCGTGAGCCGGCCGCAGCTCGTCGCGAGCCTCGCCCAAGGGCTGGCGGAGGTCGGGAGGCTGCGCTACCTCGGACAGCTCGACCTCGTCCGTGAGGAGTCGTCGGGGCCCGGGGGCAACAGTGCGTTCAGGCTCGCGGACGTGTGGCCGCGGTTCGAGGTGGGGTACGAGCTCGCGGCTGCGCTGGAGAGTGTCGACGGACCCGTACTGCTCGTCGACGACCTCTGCGACTCCCGCTGGACCCTCATGGTGGCGGCGAAGCTGCTTCGTGAGGCCGGCGCCGGCGAGGTGCTGCCGTTCGCGCTGGCGACGGTCGCCTGAGAGGGGGGTGGGTCATCCCCTCGACAATGCCCGGGGATCGCCCCCTGTACAGGGCCGCGGAGCTGCCTGTGTCGAAGGGTCAACCACCGTGACCCTTCGACAGGCTCAGGGATCGACGGGCTCAGGGGTCGATAACCTCAGGGATCGACAACCTCAGGGATCGACGGGCTCAGGGATCGACAAGGTCGGGTCAGGGTTTGCGAGCCACCACGTACAGGCGGGTCGTCTCGGACTCGATCTCGGGAATCGGCGAGCGCACGTACCACTCGGCGATCTCGAGCCCGGCGGCAGCAACGGCGGCGCGTACGACCTCGGGGTCGTGCAGCACGAAGTCGACGTCGACCACGTGTCCGAGCAGGTCACTGGTGTGACTGGTCTCGGGGCCGACGTGCACGGCGAGCGCCAGCAGCCCGCCGTTCACCAGCGTCGCCCCCAGGGCGCGGAGCGCGTCCGGCAGCTCCGACTCGGTGAGGTGGACGAGCGCGTACCAGGCTGTGATCGCCGACCAGCCCGCGGCCATGCGGGGGCGGAGAAGCCGCCGGAGGTCGCCGACCTCGAACGCGATGCTCGGGTGGCGCAGCTTCGCCTCGGCCACCATGCCCGGCGACACGTCGATGCCGGTAACGGTCAGGCCGTGCGACGCGAGGTAGGCGGCCACGTGACCCGGGCCCGTACCCACGTCGACCACCGGCCCGCGCCCTGCGTGTGCGGCGATCCGGTCGAGCAGCCAGGTGTCGAAGGGCTTGAGGGTGAGCTCGTCGCCGTAGTGGTCGGCGTAGGCCTCCGCCACCACGTCGTACGTCGCCGTGACCAGGGCATCCCTCGCCGCAGCGCCGTGTACGAGGGCGGCCTCGCGGTCGGATGCGGACACCGGCGCCACCTCGCCCGTCGGCAGCGGCCCGAGCAGATGGACCCAGCGCCGGTCCTGCTCGCGCGGGCGGAGGTCGAGCTCGCGCACCAGGTGTCGTTCGGCCATCCCATGCAGGGTTGCCTCGACATCGGAGCGCTCGCCGAACGCGTACAGCCGCTCCGTCCGCGTCCTCAGCTCACCCGGCGCCTGCGCGCCGCGCAGCAGCAGCACGGTGAGCAGCGCGCGCTC
>JAYUEA010000044.1:0-7803 GCA_043739465.1 Propionibacteriaceae bacterium | reverse complement strand
CGCCGCGATCCCGCGCGTCACCACGGCGATCTTCGGCCTCGGTGGCCACGACGTGCAGCCGCGCCACCTCGTCGCCGGCTTCCAGAACATGGTGTCCGGCAACCAGGCTCCGCTGGTCTACCTCGGCTCGCAGTTCTTCACCGCCAACCCGACCCCTGTGGTCGCGGCGCTGCAGGAGAGGCTGCGCGCGGCCTACCCCGAGACCGTGCTGATGGCGCTGGAGACGGGCCCGAACCCGCGGGTGCTCCCACCCGAGGCGCTGCGGATCCGGTTCCACTCAGTCGGCGGCTACGGCACGATCGCGACCGGCAAGCTGCTCACCGACCTGCTGAGCTCGCTGCTGGGGATGCACTCGAAGTCGGCCCCCAAGTACGGCTCGGAGAAGTCGGGTGCGGCGACCAACTACTACATCACCCTGTCGCCCGAACCCGTCCTCATCACCAACGCCGAGCTCGAGGATGTCGAGGTCGTCGTCGCCCCCGACCACCAGGTGTTCTCGCACACCAACCCGCTCAAGGGACTGGTCGACGGCGGAACCCTGATCATGCAGTCGACCAAGGAGCCGATCGAGGTCTGGCGCGACCTGCCGGCGTTCGCCCGCCGCGCGATCCGCGAGCGCGGGATCCACTTCTACGTCGTGGACGCCTTCAGCATCGCCCGCTCGCACGCCCCCAACCCCGAGCTCGAGACCCGCATGATGGGCATCGCCTTCATCGGCGCGATCCTCGGCCACGTCGACGCTGTCGCCCATGACGGTGGCGAGGCTGAGACCGAGGCCGAGGTGCGTGCCGAGCTGGCCAAGAAGTTCGGTCGTCGAGGCGACAAGGTCGTCGAGGCCAACATGGCCGTGATCCGCGATGGTATGTCTGCGTCGAGGCTCGTGGACTACGCCGACCCGGCGTTCGAGGCGGCCGAGAGCGAGCTGCTGAGGGTCCGTCGTCCCCCCCTGTCGCCGCTGATGACGCCGTCGGTCGCGACCGCGCGTACCAGCGGTCTGTTCGATCCCGCGTACTACGAGGAGGTCATCGCCAAGCCGTTCCGCGAGGGCGTCATCGACGAGGCGCCGGTGCTTCCGGGCACGGGCATGTTCATGCCGGCCGGCACCGCCTCGAGCAAGAACAAGGGCATCTTCCGCCGCGACGTGCCGATCTTCGACCCCTCCGGCTGCACCGCGTGCATGGAGTGCGCCATCGCGTGCCCCGACAACGCCATCCCCAACAGCGGCCACGAGATCAGCGATCTGCTCAGCTCTGCGGTGTCGTCGTCGGGCCTGGTCGAGGCGAAGCGGAAGACCTGGCTGGAGATGGTGCCGGCGTGGGCTGACGAGGTGCGGCGCCTGTTCGTCGCGTCGTCGAGCGCCAGCGACTTCGCCTCCATCGCCGCAGAGGCGATGACCGCTCTGTCGTCGGATCCCTTGCCGACCGCCGAGTGCGACCAGATCGTCGCCGCGATCGCCGACTTCCCCGTGGCCCGCACACGGCCGCTGTTCGACGCCGAGGAGAAGAAGTCGAAGGGCGCCGGAGCGTTGTTCTCAGCGGTCATCGACCCGTGGAAGTGCACCGGCTGCATGCAGTGCGTCGACGTCTGCGGACCCGACGCGTTGGTCACCCAAGAGCAGGACGACGACATCCTGGAGATGCTCGAGTCCCGCTTCGAGCGGCTCACCACCCTCCCCGACACGCCGAAGCGGCTCACTGCTGACGCGACGTCCCCCGGTGGCGACACCAAGCGCATCCTGCTGGCCCGCGACGACTACTACTCGATGACCGGCGGTCACGGCGCGTGCCGCGGCTGTGGCGAGGTCACCGCGATCCACCTGTTCAACGCGCTGACGCACCGGATCGGCGAGGACCAGCGCCAGGCGCACATGATCGAGCTCGACGCCATGATCGACCAGCTCACGACGCTTGCGGAGAAGGTGCCCGCTGGCACCCCGCGCCAGGCCCGCGTGGCCGATGCGCTCGAGAAGCTCGAGAAGCGGCTCTACCTGTACGAGTCGGGCCCGACCGGCAACGGCCCCGCGCCGACCGTGATCGCGAACTCGACCGGCTGCTCGAGCGTGTACGCGTCGACGATGCCGTTCTCACCGTACCTCGACCCCTGGGTCAACGGCCTCTTCCAGGATGCGCAGCCGCTGGCTGTCGGCATCTACGAGGGACTCGTCTCCGGCCTGGTCGAGGAGGTGCGCGCGCTGCGCGTCGCCACGATGGAGCTCGAGGGCGCGTACGACCCGACGATCCACGACGCCGCGCTCAAGACCTTGTCGTGGCGTGACTTCACGTCGGCTGAGCGCGCTCTCGTCCCGGTGGTCGTGACCATAAGTGGCGACGGTGCGGCGTTCGACATCGGCTTCGGCGCGATGTCGCGCGTGCTCGCGGCAGGCACCCCGATCAAGTCGCTCGTGCTCGACACCGGCGGCTACTCGAACACCGGCGGTCAGGCCTCCACGGCGACCTACACCGGTCAGGACGCGGACCTCGCACGGTACGGCAGCTCCCACGGCGGCAAGCAGGAGAGCCGCAAGGAGCTGGGTCTGCTCGCGGCGTTCCACCCGAACGTGTACGTGTGCTCGACCTCGACCGCGTACCACCGGCACTTCCTGCTGGCGTCGGGCGAGATGCTCGGCTACGACCAGGGCGCGTCGCTGATGGTCGTGTACACCCCTTGCGACACGGAGAACGGCATGCCCGAGGACCTGGCCAACGCCCGGTCACAGCTGGCCGTGGACAGCCGGGTGAGCCCGCTGTTCATCCACGACCCGCGCAAGGGCAGCACGATCACCGAGCGGTTCAGCATCGACGGGAACCGCGAGCCTGCGGGACTCTGGGTGACCAAGTCCCTCACGTACCGCGATGCCGACGGCAAGATCCAGATCATGAAGCAGCCGTACACGCCGGCCGACTTCGCGATCGGCGAGCAGCGGTTCGCCAAGCAGTTCCGCTGGCTGGCCGCCCACGAGGAGGACGGGGCGATCCCGATCGCCGAGTACGTCGAGCTGCCCCATGCCAAGAGGGCCGCGCGGACGCCGTTCATCTACACGACCGACCGCCAGGAGCACCTGGTGAAGATGGCCTGCGCGTCAGGCGTCGTGGCCATGGTCGAGGACCGCCGTCAGTACTGGCGCACCCTCCAGTTCCTCGCCGGGCAGTCCGAGGCGTTGCTCTCGGTGGCCCACAAGGCGGAGATCGCCGCTCTGACCGCTCAGTACGGCGAGGCCGTGGAAGCTCGCGAGTCGGCGCTCGACGTCATCGCCCAAGCGATGGCCGACCTGGCCACCTCGAGCGGCGCGCCGGCCGGTGGTCCGCTGCGCCTCGGCCTGCTGGGAGCGTCGTCCGCGGCACCGGTCCAGGCGGACGCCGTCACCGAGGCTGCGACCACCGAGCGCCCGATCTGGCTTGATGTCGCAGACCTGCCACGCTGCAACGACTGCGCAACCTGCTACCAGGAGCTGCCGCAGCTGTTCGAGAAGGCGACGATCATCGTCGAGGGCGAGCTGCAGACCGTCGGTCGCATGATGCCGGAGGCGCTCGAAGGTCTCGAGCTCACCGACGAGCTGGCGGCGCGCATCTCCCGGGTGAAGGCCACCTGCGATGCGGAGATCATCACATGAACGACGAGCAGTTCTCGAGCCAGCTGGGGCTGCTGGAGCGGCGGTTGAACGCCGATCCTCGCTCGTTCCGTGACCTGTTCACGGCCGACGGCATGGAGGCGGTCGCCTGGGAGTTCCGTCAGGACGAGCTGAGCGCCCACTTCATCGCGTCCGTCTGGGACGTGCTGAGCCGCGACGACGACGGCAGCCGCGTGATGATGCGGTTCCTGTGGCGCCTGCCGCTCGGCAAGAAGCGGATGTTCATCCGTGCGCTCGACACCCACATGTCGAAGCGCTACCCGATGTTCGCCGGCCTCAGCCAGAACTGGCCGGCCGGGAACGCGATCGGCCCGTACATCCGTGAGCCGGAGGCCCGGTCCCAGGACTTCGAGCTGGTCAACAAGGGCTTCCTCGGCTACATGGACCTCGGCTACACCCGTCGCGACGTCGAGCTGCTGATCTGGCTCGAGGCGCTGCGCGACAAGCAGTGCGCCGAGGCGCCGTGCGAGCTGGGCGTGCTGATCGCCGGCCGCAGGGAGCCGCAGGGCGGCTGTCCCGTACAGATCCACATCCCGGAGATGTTCGAGCTGCTCGGCGAGGGCAAGTTCCGCGAGGCGCTGGAGATGGTGGAGTCGTGCAACCCGCTGCCGAACGTCACCGGCCGCGTGTGCCCGCAGGAGCTGCAGTGCCAGGGCATGTGCATCCACAAGCACTCCATGAGCATCGGCCAGCTCGAGTGGTTCCTCCCTGAGTGGGAGAAGCTCGCCGAGCCGGAGCGGCTGAAGGCGCGCTTCACGGGTGTACGGGATCCGTGGGAGATGGCTGTCCGTCCGCCCGTCGCGATCGTCGGCTCCGGCCCGTCCGGCCTGATCACCGCGTATCTGCTGGCCGCCGAAGGCTTCCCGGTCACGGTCTTCGAGGCGTTCCACGAGCTGGGTGGCGTGCTCCGCTACGGCATCCCCGAGTTCCGCCTGCCGAACCAGCTCATCGACGACGTCGTGGAGAAGATCCGCGCGCTCGGTGGTCGGTTCGTCACCAACTTCGTCGTCGGCAAGACCGCGACGCTGGAGCAGCTGCGCGAGGCCGGCTTCGCCAAGGTGTTCGTGGGCAGCGGCGCTGGTCTGCCGCGGTTCCTCAACGTGCCGGGCGAGCACCTGCTGAACGTGATGAGCGCCAACGAGTTCCTGACGCGCGTGAACCTCATGCAGGGCCATCAGGCGAGCCACGAGACGCCGCTGCCCGAGCTCAGGGGCAAGCAGGTGCTGATCATCGGCGGCGGCAACACCGCGATGGACGCCGCACGGACAGCGAGGCGCCTCGGCGGCAACGTCACCATCGTGTACAGGCGGACCCGGGCCGAGATGCCCGCTCGCGCCGAAGAGCTCGAGCATGCCCTTGAGGAGGGCATCGAGCTCGAGGTGCTGCGGTCTCCGATCGAGTTCGCCGGCGACGAGGCGACCCACTTCGTGACCACCGCCACGGTCGAGATCATCGCCCTGGGCGAGCCGGACGCCTCCGGCCGCCGGAGCCCTGTGCCCACCGGCCGTACGGAAGAGATCGACGCCGACCTCGTCATCATGGCGCTCGGCAACTCGGCCAACCCGATCATCAAGGACTCGGAGCCGCGACTGGCGGTGTCCGCGTACGGCACGATCGAGCAGCCGGACGATGGCTCCAAGGAGACCTCGATCGAGGGCATCTACACCGGCGGCGACGCGGCCCGTGGCGGTTCGACGGCGATCCGGGCGGCCGGTGACGGCCAGGCGGCGGCGCGCGAGATCCTGCGCACCGTCTCCCACCTGAGTCCCGTCGAGGTGTCGGGTCAGGTGGCCAAGGCATTGGCGTACACCGAGACGGCCGGCGAGATCCCCGTGATCGTCGCCAAGACCCACCTCAGCCAGGGGATCGAGGAGTTCACGGTACGGGCCCCGCTGATCGCCAAGTCGGCCAAGGCCGGCCAGTTCGTCCGGGTCCTGCCCACGCCTGACGGCGAGCTGATCCCGCTGACACTCGCGGACTGGGACGCGAAGGCCGGCACGATCACGCTGGTCATCCAGGCGATGGGTTCGTCGACGCTGCAGATCAACCAGATGAGCGTCGGCATGGCGCTCGCCGGTGTCGCCGGGCCGCTGGGTCGGCCGAGCGAGCTGGAGCGCTACGAGGATGCGACCGTCGTGTTCACGGCCGGTGGCCTCGGCCTGCCGCCCGTGTACCCGATCCTGCGCGAACACCTGCGCATGGGGAACCACGTCACCCTGATCTCCGGCTTCCGCAGCCAGGCCCTGATGTTCTGGGACGGCGAGGACGAGCGGATCGGGAGGATCAAGGCCGAGTACGGCGACCAGCTGGACGTGATCTATGCGACCAACGACGGCTCGTACGGCGTGCAGGGCTTCGTCACCGCCCCGCTGCAGGAGATGCTCGACGACCACCGCGACGGCAAGGGGAGGAAGATCGCCGAGGTCGTCACCATCGGACCGCCGATGATGATGCGCGGCGTCTCGGACCTCACCAAGCCGTACGGAGTGACGTGCGTCGCGAGCCTCAACTCGATCATGGTCGACGCCACGGGCATGTGCGGCGCCTGCATGGTGCCGGTCACCGAGAACGGCAGGCTCATCCGCAAGCACGCCTGCATCGACGGCCCCGAGATCGACGCCCATTCCATCGACTGGGACAAGTTCCTGCCGAGGTTCGGCCTGTTCAAGACACAGGAGCAGGCCAGCCGCGTCGCGCACGGCTTCTGACAATGGGGGGACTACCCACGAGGGGTACGTAACAAGGTCGCCTATGGGTCCGAGACCCCGATCTGTTCGTGGGTGGCCGGCCCCGGACCCTTGGGGCTGAGGCGTTGTTGGCGACTCGCTACGTGCGTGAGTTGATGGAGCTGTTGCCTGGGGTCGAGAAGGTGCTCCTACTGGGCAGGGCGGCGCAGGGAGCCCGGGATCGCGCGATGGGACAGTCGCTCCCGCAGGGCGTTCAACTGACGAGGTGCCCTCACACGTCACCCTGGGCCTACAACCAGCCACACAATCGGGGAGGGTCCGAGGCGGCGTTCGCGTGGGCAGCGGAGCGCTGAGGACTGGTTAGGTGGCTGGCGCCGAGATGCGGCAAGAGCGGCTTTCCGAGGGGCCAGACCACGCGTTGGCCGCTTCTCGACGTTCTTGAGCTTCTTCTTGTCATGCGCGACAGTGCCCAGACCAACTCAGCCGTGGTCCATGGCGGTGGCGACGTTCGCGATGACGCGTTCGCCGAGCCGCTGCCGTGACTCGTCGCAGAGCCCGGACACCGCTCGCGGGAACACCACGCGCGGCAGCTGGGCGTAGTCGGCGTACGCGTCCTCGCCGGCCGCCAGGTCGAACACCGCGACGTTGTCGCCTCGGCTGATCCAGTCGCGGAAGGCGGCGTCGTCGATGACGCGCCCCACCGAGGCCTGCAGCAGGATCGCGTCGTGCAGCTGGGCCAGGTCGTCGGCGGTCACGAGGATGACGTTGGTAGGGCCGGTGAGGACGACGACGTCAGCGGAGGCGAACGCTGTCGACCGGTCAGCTCGCCTCACGCCCTTGGCCTCCCACTCTGACTTCGGGGTGCGAGACAGGTGGGAGACGACCATCCCGTACGCGAGCCCGAGGTTCGCCACCGCCGCACCCAGCGCACCCAGGCCGACGATGAGCAGCCGCTTGCCGCACAGCTCGTGGGGCTCGGCCTTCCACTGGACGGTCGCGAACCCGCGCGCAACGGCGACCAGCTGCATGAAGATCACCTCGGCGGTGGTCTCGTCGCTGTAGTCGACGACGTTCGACGTCGTGATGCCGCGCCGCTGGAGGGCGTCGAGGTCGATGCGGCCGTACGAGGTTCCGCACAGGGCGAGGTGCTCGAGGCCCGTCAGCCGCTCGATGTCAGCGGAGATGAGCGGCGTTGCGGTCGAGATCAAGGCGATCTCGGTCTCGGGCCCGGCCTCAAGGAGGGTGCCTCCGGCCATCTCGGTCAGTCGATCCAGCTCGTCGGTGCGCAGCGGAAGGTCCCCGATGCGGGCTATGCGGGTCAGTCGGGTCACGTGAGGAACCGTACCTTCCGTGATCTCCACGAGCATGACTGCGGGCGGGATGGTTCTGGTGGTTTCTTCAGTGCTGCGTGGCGAGGCTGTCCAAGGCATTCGCAAAGCGGTCGACCCCTGGTCGGGTCACGCCGTTGGCCGCCGCGACGCCGCGCCA
>JAYUEA010000043.1:0-2595 GCA_043739465.1 Propionibacteriaceae bacterium | reverse complement strand
CAGGATCGAGGAGCCGTGTCCTCATCCGCAAACGTATGCTGGGTCAGTCGCGTCTGGTTCAAGCGGACCGACATCAATGGGCTCCCGGCATGGGTCGTGCGGAAGAAGATCACCGGGGTCGATCCATCGACAAGTCCGGGCGCGTCGACATCCAGAAAGTGGCGATCGCTGATGCCCTGCGCATCTGGGATCCGGAATCCTCCCGCCGATGCGGCAAGCACGGTGTACCGCGCGACCTCGGTCTCTTCGAAGAACAGCGAAGTCGCATTGATAAGGGGTCCGAATATGGACACGGGCTCTTCCTCTCCGCTAAGTCCCCAGTCGTCCACCCATCGTGATTCCTCCGAACGGACGTACATGGTGTCCGACCCACCGAATATCGCTGTCGAAGGGTGCCATAACTTCCGCCTTCGCAGGAAGCCGTTAGTAGCCCCGCCTAGCTGTGTAGCCGCTCTGAACGAAGGGGACGATGCCCGGAGCGATGAGGTGCATGGGTCAGGCTCTTCTTGCCATGGTCCCACCGCCAGCCTGCACGTCAAGAGCACCGGAGATCCCGTTCCCGGTGCTCGACTGGAACGGGATCGCGATCAAGGACCTGATCCACCACCCGCAGATCTGCCGAACGGCGTGCAGCGCTACCCACGTCCGCTGGAGGCCCGCGTGGCGCGGGCGCTCGCCACCGGCTCCGTCTGATCGATATTCCGGCGGGCGACCAACCCACGAGACGCGCTTCGCGGCGGTCGAACACGGCGGATTGACGGCGCCTCGCGGCTATCGCTTGAATGAGCCGGGTCGTGGCGAGAGCGTGTGTTACTGCTTGGTCCGCGGAACTGGGCCAGTGGCGTCACTCACGCGCGGCGACGTACACGAGGAAGGTGTCGTCCGCGGTCGGCGGGAGGTCGTTGTACTCACCGCTGACCTCCACCTCGGTGAAGCCAGCGCGTTCAAGCATCATGACCAGTTCGCCGGAGAAGTAAAGATTGATCGTCAGTTGGTGGCGCTCCCGGGCGACCAGCGACCCGTCTCGCCACTGGAACGCCCGCATCTCCCAGGCCTCCTGCTGTCGAAGTGGGTCCAAGCCGAGCATCCGTGACTGCAGGGCGTACTCGAAACCGTCCGACCCGAGTCGCCGCTCACCGGGCGGCTGCGCAGCTTCCGGCAAACCATCGCGCCGCCCGGCGGGCCAGCACCCCCAGTGCGTCCCGTCGGCATACGGCACCTCGTTGTCCAGAACAAGCCGCCCCCCCGGCTCCAGATGCTCGTGCAGGCGACGCAACGCCTCCTGGTCCTGGGCACGTGTCGAGCCCAGACCCAGGCCACCGCAGACGTAGATCGTGCGGTACCGGCGCGGCAGATCCAACTCGTGCATCGGCTGGCAGTACAGATTGGGTGACGCACCAACTGCCTGGGCTGCCTCCGCACACAGCGCGATCATGTCCGGTGAGACATCGCACCCATCGACATCCAGCCCGGCCTCGACATACGGGACGAGCAGGCGGCCCGATCCGCAGGCGACATCCAGCGCTGGCTGCCCTGCCTCCACGAACTGCTTGAAGTAGTCGATCTCCGGCCCGGCGACGTTGAACAGCGACCACCAGCGAGCGACCAGCCCGTGGTGCCACGTCTGCGGCTCGATAGGACCCACCTGTCGAAGACTAGCCACCGGCGCTCCACCTTCGTGCGTGACGCGGGTTTCAGGCTGGACGCCAATACCAAGTCCTCGGCGATACGCCGTGCCCCGCGCCTGGTTTGCGCCCCGGACCCCCTTCTCCGAAACGCAGCGATGTCGGACGTCCCGTCCTCCGCGGGGCAGATGAGGGAACGTTTGCCAGCCCGTCCACCCGCAGCAGCCCGGTAGCCGTCCGATGCTCCATCGGTTCATTCCCTAAGCGCCGACGCATATGGGCGCGCCTTCGGCGCCGAGCCGCTCGTCGAGCAGCCCGATGATCGGCCAGGCACCCGCTGACCGTTCGAGATGACGGTGCAGGTGATCGATGACGAGGGCTGGAGTCGGCTGGCGAACGACACCCCTGCGTCGTACCCCTCCAGCCAGACCCCGTCGCTCGTGGCGTTGCAGGTGGAAGCCGTGGTCGTAGCGCCTGGACTCCATCGGCAACCCTCTGCGGGCCGCCCGTCAAGCAGATTCGGTAGGGAGCTCGGTCCCCCTAGCCCACCTCGCGGCTACTAGACGATATGACGCACCGGCGATTCGATCTTCACCTCGGCCGGAGTCTCTCGCTTGCATGCTGACTTCCGGGCGCTGGATCGGCGCCTGCCAGGTCAGCTCTTGGCGAGGGCGACGAGGACGGGGTAGCGGAAGATCTGGCCGCCTGCCGCCCCGGATGTCGGCCCGCGTGGCCTCGAGCGTCGCTCCGTCGCTGCGCTGCCCGCCGGTGAGGACGGCGGCCAGCGGGCGACCACGCCCGCCGACCGCGAAGTGGATCCTCGTGCTCAGCCCACGACTGGACCGGCCAATGCCGTGACCTGCAGGTTCAAGCTCCCCGCCGAACGGGCTGCGGACGAACCTGGGTCAATCGGTAATGCGCTGACCCAGCCAGATCGGTCGTGACGGGTCGCACGATTCGAGGGCGATCC
>JAYUEA010000042.1:0-23373 GCA_043739465.1 Propionibacteriaceae bacterium | reverse complement strand
TCTCCGGCGGACCGAGCTCCCTGCGGAGGACGTCGACCTCCCTGTCGTTCCAGTCGGTTCCTTGGCGCCAGTCGATGCCGGCGACCGAGTCGATCACGTCCCGGATGCGGTCGCGTTGGTAGCCTTCAGCGGCTAGGGCAGCGACGACCTGGTCGGTGGTCATGGCTCAACGTAGGGCGGAAGAGACGTCGAGTGCCATACCCCGCCGGAGTGGCGAACCTGGTCCACTGATTCACTCAGCCGCTCCTGGGACCTGACCGGCCATCCCGCAGTCGCGAAGGGCGTCCCAGTCGGGGCGTTCTTCGGGCAGGCTCTCGAGTGGTAGCCGATGCCGGCCGTGGAACATGGTGCGCCAAGCGACGGATACAGCCTGGCCAAGATTCATCGTTGTCGTCGGTCACTGTCGGCGTGTGAGTCAGCGAGGTGTCAGTGGCACGACCGAGTGACACCTGTGTCAGGTGTAGTCAGCGGTGAGCGCGAGCTTCCAAACCTCCGTCGTTTCACGGGTGGGTGTGAGCTGTCCCGGGCACAGTCACACGCCCGTGTACGGAACGGCGAGTTCGTCCTGGTGCCCGGGCCAGGACAGTGTGAACGTCCAGCAGCCCGCCTTGGGCATGTCGATGAGCGATGGGCCGGGTCCCCCCGCAACCTCTCGATCGACAGCAAGCCTGGATCCATTAAGTGTCGCGTGGATCTTGAGTGGAGCTCCCCAAGTCCTGGCGACCCAAAGTATCTTGTTACCACTGCCAGCCAACGGGGGTGCGTGAAGCGGGTCGCCGAAGACAACGCCGACAATCTCACCGCGCCGGCCGCTGACGTGTACGACGGGTTGATCAGGCGGGGTGAAGCCAGCCCTTGCCCACTCTGGGAGGGGACTTGTCTCTTCGGCAGTCACACACGACAGCGCGACATCGACCGACGTAGGCGCGACGGGCGGCGGTTCTCGCGTGGGCGCTGCAGTGCAGGCGGTCACAGTGAGAAGAGTCAACACGATCGGTGCAACCATTCGGACCCTCATGAAACGAGGCTACGCCCGCTGAGGATCCTTCCGGGGCGTGAGTCTTGCAAGATTGTCGGTGTCTCTCGACATCGGCGCATCCTCTCATCCATCGTGGCGAAGTCTCAGCAGGCGTGTCAGCCGACATGATGAGGGGAGGATGACCAGGGGATGAACGTTCAAGCGTAATGTCATAATGTACATTATCGGCCTATCACGGACGGGGCCAGAAGGGCCTGAGTCGTGCCTGACCGCTGAAGAACCCAGGCCTGCACGTCTCTGCGTCAGGCACCGATCACGGGGACTCCTGCAGCGCGAGCTGCTGTCGCCAACCGATCGTCGAAGGTCGCCAGCGGAACGTCGCTGATGATGGCCAGCTGCAGGTACGCGGCGTCGTACACGGACAGCTCGTGGTCTCGCGCCAGCTCTATAAGGACGGTCGGATCACGCAGCACCTCTGACGTGTCGATGGGAAGACTCACGATCTGCTGGACCATGGCGGCGGCGGTCTCATGACTGATTCGGCTACGGCGCGCGGCCACCGTGAGCGCATTGGCCACCTCATACGACCACAGCGGCGGCACGATGGCTCTCTCGGAGCTCAGCTGGGAGCGGATCTCTAGACTCCTGGATCTCACCTCGTCGGCGAAACACCATGACAGCGTTACCGATGCATCGAGCACGAAGGTCATCGCCGGCCTTCTTCGATCATGTCCCGGATGCTCATGCCGCCCGTCGTGACGCCTTCCCGCAGACGGTCCATCTCGAGGAACACGTCGGCGATCGGCCGTGACACGTCCACCGGCACCAACTTCGCGATCGGCTGTCCATGGCGCGTGATCGTCACCGTCTCGCCCCGTTCGACCCGAGCCAGCAGCGCCGACAGGTGGGTCTTCGCCTCGTATGCTCCAACACTCGTCACATGGTCAGACTAGTCGTAGACCAGTCCGTATTCAATAGCTGTGTTCACGCACCCACGTACATGGCCAGGTGCTCGCCTGTGGTCGTGCTGCGGGCCTCCACCAGCTCTGACGGCGTGCCTTCGAAGACGACAAGGCCGCCGTCGTGGCCGGCGCCCGGGCCGAGGTCGATGATCCAGTCGGCGTGCGCCATGACGGCCTGATGGTGCTCGATGACGATCACCGACTTGCCCGCGTCGACGAGGCGGTCCAGCAGCGCCAGCAGCTGCTCCACATCCGCCAGGTGGAGGCCGTTCGTGGGCTCGTCGAGCACGTACACGCCGCCCTTGTCGGACATGTGCGTCGCCAGCTTCAGGCGCTGACGCTCGCCGCCGGACAACGTCGTCAGCGGTTGTCCCAGCGTGATGTAACCGAGACCGACGTCGATGAGGCGGCCCAGGATCGTCTGTGCCGCAGGAGTCTTCGCCTCTCCCCCGCCGAAGAAGTCGTACGCCTCGGCGACGGGCATGGCCAGGACCTCGCTGATGTTCTTCCCGCCGAAGCGGTACTCCAGAACTGCAGCGAGAAAGCGCTTTCCTTCGCACTCCTCGCACACCGTCGCGACCCCGGCCATCATCGCTAGGTCCGTGAAGATCACGCCCGCACCGTTGCACGTCGCGCAGGCGCCCTCCGAGTTGGCGCTGAACAGCGCCGGCTTCACACCGTTGGCCTTCGCGAAAGCCTTGCGGATCGGGTCCAGGAGACCTGTGTACGTCGCGGGGTTGCTCCGTCGAGAACCCTTGATCGAGCCCTGGTCGACGGAGATCACGTCCGCGCTCGCCGGGATCGACCCGTGCACCAGCGAGCTCTTGCCCGACCCTGCCACCCCGGTGATGACCGCCAGCACGCCGAGTGGGATGTCCACGTCGACGTCCTGCAGGTTGTTCGTCGAGGCGCCGCGGATCTCGAGCACTCCCCTACGCTCCCGGACCGTGTCCTTCAGCGACGCCCGGTCATCGATGTGGCGACCGGTGATGGTCCCACTGGACCGCAAGCCCTCCACGGTTCCCTCGAAGCAGATCTCGCCACCTGCCGTACCGGCCCCAGGACCCAGGTCGACGATGTGGTCGGCGATCGCCATGACCTCCGGCTTGTGCTCGACGACCAGCACCGTGTTCCCCTTGTCGCGCAGCTGCAGCAGGACCTTGTTCATCCGCTGCACGTCGTGCGGGTGAAGGCCGGCCGTGGGCTCGTCGAACACGTACGTGATGTCGGTCAGCGACGACCCCAGGTGCCGGATCAGCTTCGCCCGCTGAGCCTCGCCGCCCGACATGGTGCCCGAAGGCCGGTCCAAGGACAGGTAGCCCAACCCGATGGCCACGAACGAGTCGAGGGTCTCCCCCAGCGACGTCAGCAGCGGCGCCACCGTCGGCTCGGTCAGGTCTCGAAGCCATTCCGCGAGGTCGCTGATCTGCATCGCGGTCAGCTCCGCGATGTTGGCGCCCTTGACCTTCGACGACAGCGCGACCTCGTTGAGCCGTGCGCCGTGGCAGTCGGGACACGTCGTGAAGGTCACCGCGCGCTCCACGAACGCCCTGGTGTGAGGCTGCATGGCCTCGACATCCTTGCTGAGGAAGGACTTCTGGATCTTGGGGATGAGCCCCTCGTACGTGAGGTTGATGCCCTCCACCTTGATCTTCGTAGGCTCCTTGTGGAGCAGGTCGTACAGCTCACGCTCGGTGTAGTCGCGGATCGGTTTGTCGGGGTCGAAGAAGCCGCACCCGAAGTAGATGCGGCCGTACCATCCGTCCATCGAGTAGCCCGGGATCGTCAGCGCGCCCTGACGCAGCGACAGGCTCGCGTCGTACAGGGCCGTCAGGTCGAAGTCCGTGACCTTGCCCAGCCCTTCACAGCGCTGGCACATGCCGCCCTGCCGGGTGAACGACACGCGTTCTGCCTTGGCCTGGCCCTTCTCCACCGTGATCGCGCCGCTGGCCGTGACGGTCGCCAAGTTGAACGAGAACGCTGTCGGGCCCCCCACGTGCGGCACCCCGAGCCTGCTGAAGAGGATGCGCAGCAGCGCGTACGCGTCCGTGACCGTGCCGACGGTCGACCGCGGGTTCGCGCCGATCCGGTCCTGGGTGACGATGATCGCGGTCGTGAGGCCTTCGAGGAGATCGACGTCCGGCCTTGCCAGCGTGGGCATGAACCCCTGGACGAAGGCGCTGTACGTCTCGTTGATGAGCCGCTGCGACTCCGCGGCGATCGTGTCGAACACCAGGGAGCTCTTGCCCGATCCCGAGACGCCGGTGAAGACCGTGAGCCGCCGTTTCGGGATCTCCAGGTCGAGGTCCTTGAGGTTGTTCTCCCGTGCGCCGACTACTCGGATCAGTCCGTGGCTGTCCGCCGGTGATTGTGCGTCCGAAACCATGCTGCCTCCGTGAGTAAGGCGATCGGCGACCGCGGCGGTTGGGCCATGCTGCCACGTTCGTGGGCAAGTCCCCACTCCGGTCGCGCGGGGCCAGCTGTCCGAGACCCCGAGAGGTTGCGAATCGCTCAGCGGCGCCCCCGCCGCTTGTTGATCAGGTCGAAGGCCACTGCCAGCAGCAGCACCAGACCTTTGATCGCCATCTGCCAGGCTGCGTCCACGGAGAGAATGGACAGTCCCATGTTGAGCACGCCCATGACGAGCCCGCCGATGACAGCTCCGACCACCGTGCCCACGCCACCCTGTACGGCCGCGCCGCCGATGAACACCGCCGCGATGGCATCGAGCTCGTAGTTCTGGCCCGCCGACGCGACGGCGCTGCCTGCGCGCGAGGTGCTGACCACTCCGGCAAGAGCCGCCAGCATCCCCATGTTCACGAAGATCGCGAAATTCACTCGCTTCGTCTTGACGCCGCTCATGACTGCCGCGAAGAGGTTGCCACCGATGGCGTAGACGTGCCGTCCGAAGACCGTCCGGTTCAGCACGAAGGTGTACGCAAGGATCAGGACGGCCAGGATGATGAGGATCACGGGCATGCCGCTGTAGCTGGCCAGCTGCCAGCAGAGGGCCATGATGGCCACGACCGCCACTACAAGCTTTGCCCAGAAGGACACTGGGCCCTCGACGGGGAAGCCCTTCTTCTGTCGGCTGACCCGAGAACGGATCAGTTGCGCAGCCAGCCCGACAGCCGTAAGGCCGCCAAGCGCCAAGGTCAGGACGTCGACCTTGCCGACCATGCCGAGTGCGGAGGGCAGCCATCCAGCTCCGATGGTCACGAACGCCGGCGGCAGTCCTCCGATGGTGCCGCCGTAGAGAAGGACCAGGGTGAGCCCTCGGAAGAGCATCATTCCCGCCAACGTGACGATGAACGCGGGGATTCCCATGTAGGCCACCCAGAACCCCTGCCACGCTCCCACCAGGCAGCCGGTCAGCAGCGCGAGCAGCACCGCGGCCCACCACGGCAGACCCCAGTTGTTCATGGCCAGGGCCGTGATAGCGCCGATCATGGCCACCAACGAGCCGACGGAGAGGTCGATATGGCCCGCGATGATCACCATGACCATGCCGATGGCGAGGATCAGGACGTACGAGTTCTGCTGGATCAGGTTGTTGACGTTGCCTGGCATCAAAAGCCGACCGCCGGTCAACACCTGGAACAGCCCCATGATGATCACGAGCGCGGCCAGAATGCCGTACTGGCGAACGTCGATGGAGATCCGGCGACTTGTCCCCACCGCCGGCTTAGGATCAGCCGTTGTTGTCAGAGTGCTCATCGCACGGACTCCCTTCCCATGGTCATGAGGTGCATGAGGCTCTCCTGAGTAGCCTCCGAGCGCGGCACATCGCCGGTGATACGGCCTTCGGAGATGGTGTAGATCCGATCACACATACCGAGCAGCTCAGGCAGCTCGGACGAGATCATGACGACAGCTTTGCCAAGCTCTGCGAGCTTGTTGATCAGCCCGTAGATCTCGTACTTCGCACCCACGTCGATGCCGCGGGTGGGTTCGTCGAGGATCAGAACGTCGGGCCCGGGCAACAACCACTTGCTGAGCACGACCTTCTGCTGGTTGCCCCCGGACAGGCGCCCTACGACCTCGTTCACGCTCGGAGTCTTGATGTTCATGCTGATCCGGTACTCGTCGGCGGTGAGGTACTCGCGGTCGCGGTCGACGACGCCGAGACGTGCCAATTGGGCCAGACCGACCGCGCTGATGTTGGTCGCCACGCCTCCGATGAGGTTCAGCCCGTAGCGCTTTCGATCTTCGGTCACATAGGCGATCCCATTGCCCACCGCCTCGTCCACGGTCGCCGTCCTGATCTCCTTGCCGTCCTTGTAGACGCGACCGCTGATCCCCGTGCCCCACAGCCGGCCGAAGATGCTCATGGCGAGCTCGGTGCGGCCCGCGCCCATCAGCCCCGCGAACCCGACGATCTCGCCGGCTCGTACGGAGAAGGACGCCTTGTCCACCATCACCCGCGAGGTCTGTACGGGGTGGTGAACGGTCCAGTCCTCCACCCGGAACACCTCTCGGCCAATGCTGGCCACTCGTTCCGGATACAGGTTGTTGAGCTCGCGACCGACCATCGACTTGATGATGCGTGACTCCGTGGCGTCCGGCGCGGACATGTCGATGGTCTCGATCGTCTTGCCATCGCGGATCACCGTCACCCGGTCCGCGATCCGGCGGATCTCCCGAAGCTTGTGGGAGATGATGATGCTGGTGATGCCGTGTGTGCGCAGGCCCGCGATGAGGTCGAGGAGATGGTTCGAGTCCTCGTCGTTGAGAGCGGCCGTCGGCTCGTCCAGGATCAGCATGGATACGTCCTTGGCCATGGCCTTGGCGATTTCGACCAGCTGCTGCTTGCCGACGCCGAGCTCGTAGACCTTCGTCTCGGGACGTTCGTTCAGACCGACCCGGCGCATCAGCTCCGCGGCCTCGGTGTTGGTCCGGTCCCAGTCGATGACCCCGAAACGGGACCGCTCGTTACCGACGAAGATGTTCTCGGCGATCGACTGGAGTGGGTTGAGGGCGAGCTCCTGATGGATGATCGCTATCCCGGCGGCCTCGCTTGACTTGATGTCCTTGAAGGCCGCTTCCCTGCCTTGGAACTCGATGGAGCCGGTGTACGTACCGGGCGGGTACACGCCGCTGAGCACCTTCATCAACGTGGACTTCCCTGCACCGTTCTCCCCACAGATGCCGTGGATCTCGCCACGCGCCACTACGAGGTTCACGTCGTCCAGAGCGCGAACACCACTGAAGGCCTTGACGATTCCGCGCATGCGCAGGATCGGTTCTTCGTCTGACATCTTCGTCACCTCGGCCGTCGTGATGGGAGGGTGCTATGGGCGGGTTGAGGGTCCCGAAGGTCCATCAACCCGCCCATTGTGGATCACAGACCGACGTCGGATGCCTTCAGGAACCCAGAGTCGACCAGCTTGCTCTTCACGAGATCCTTGGTGACGACCTCGGGGGCCATCAAGTAGGACGGGACGACCTTGACGCCGTTGTCGTACGTCTTGGTGTCGTTGACATCAACGGTCGTGCCCTTGGTGATCTGCTGGATCATCTGGAACACCTGATCGCCCAGCTTGCGCGTGTCCTTCCAGACGGTCATGGACTGCTCGCCGGCCAAGATCGCCTTCACGTTGGCCTTGTCGCCGTCCTGACCGGTGATCGTCGGCCAGTCGGTGCCGACCTTGTAGCCGGCACTCTTCAGGGACGCCTCGATGCCGATCGCCAGGGAGTCGTTCGGAGACAGGACCGCCTGCACCCTCTTGCCCGTGTAGAACGAGGAGAGCCGGTTGTCCATCTCCGCCTGAGCCTTGTCCGATGCCCACGCCGAGATGCCGACCGAGGCCCAGTCAGCGTTGGACTTGGGCGACTTCTTGCTGGGTACGACGAGGGTGCCCTTCGTGACGTACGGAAGCAGCACGTCCCAAGCGCCCGAGAAGAAGTACTTGGCGTTGTTGTCGTCCGGGCTGCCGGCGAACGCCTCGAAGTTGATCGGGGTGGTCGCGGTGTCGAGCTTCAGCTGGTCCTTGAGGAAGTTCCCCTGGAGCTGGCCGACCTTGTAGTTGTCGAAGGTCGCGTAGTAGTCGACGTTCAGGCTCTTGTTGATCAGGCGGTCGTAGGCGATCACCTTGGCGCCCTGCTTCGCCGCGGTCTCCAGCACCGGGCCCAGCGCCGTTCCGTCGATCGATGCGATCACGAGGATCTTCGCTCCGCCGGCGATCTGGTTCTGGATCTGGCTGATCTGCGTGTCGACCTTGTTGTCCGCGTACTGAAGGTCGACGGTGCAGCCGGCACCCTTGAGCTTGGACTGCAGCTGCTCACCGTCGTTGATCCAGCGCTCCAGGGTGCGCGTAGGCATCGTGATGCCCACGTTGCAAGCAATTCCGGTCGCTGAGCTTGCGCCTGCAGTTCCAGTGGTGGCTCCGCTGCAAGCCGTCATCGAGACAGCCAACGCGCTGACCGCGAAGACCGTGGCGATCCGAGTAGTGCCCGACATCGTGTTCCTCTCTGAATCGTGTGGTCAAAGCACCGGCACTACTCCGTGCCGGTCAGGAGAGATTGCCCGATGCAATCACGTTTGTCCGTGTCGGCAACTTATCGCGATTGCCAATGCAATCCACGGTGCACGCGTAACGATTCGATAACAGTGCCTCGCTGCCCCCGTCCAGCCCGTTGGGGAGGCCATGGCAGGAGCATCCAGGCGGGGCCGCCTCTCGCGCTTGCCTCAGCGAGCAAACCCGGTCGCTGTCGCTATTAAGTCAACGCTTGCAACATTCAACTGGGAGGCGTCTGGACCCCCTTCGGACCAGCACCAGGCTTCGCGCGGCGGGGTGACGCTGTGCCGCGAAGGGGGACACCGAAAGACATCGACCTCGATCCGGTCATTGCAACCCAGGGACGCCGCACGAAGCGGCCGGCAACGGCCAGCTCACATGCTCGCCGGTCGGTCAGTCGGAGCCGAGGTACGCCCTCTTCACGCGGTCGTCGCCCAGCAGCGCCTTGCCGGTGTCGGAGAACATGATCTGCCCGACCTCGAGCACGTACCCGCGATCCGCGAGCGAGAGCGCCGCGGAGGCGTTCTGCTCCACCAGGAGGATCGTGACGCCGTCGGACTGCAGCTCGCGGATGGTGCGCATGATCGTCTGGGTCATGATCGGGCTCAGACCCATGGACGGCTCGTCGAGCATCAGCAGCTTCGGGTTGCTCATCATGGCGCGGCCGATGGCGAGCATCTGCTGCTCGCCGCCGGAGAACAGCCCGGAGGGCTGATGGCGACGCTCCCCCAGCACCGGGAACAGGTCGTACACCTTCTGCATGTCGGCCTTCACCCCCGACGAGTCCTTGCGGGAGTACGCGCCGAGCTTGAGGTTGTCCTCGACCGACATCTTGCGGAAGAGGCGACGGCCCTCGGGCGACTGCGCGATGCCGCGCTCCACGATCTTGTGCGCGGGCAGGCCGTCGAGCTTCTCGCCCTCGAACGTGATCGACCCGGACACCAGCTTCAGCAGGCCGGAGATCGCGCGCAGGGTCGTCGACTTGCCGGCACCGTTGGTGCCGAGCAGCGTGACGACCTGACCCTTCTCGACGGTGAAGGAGATGCCCTTCACCGCGGTGACGCGGCCGTACGCGACCACCATGTCCTTGATCTCAAGCATCGGCGTCCTCCTCGTCGATGACGGCCGGCTGACCGATGTACGCCTCGATGACCCGAGCGTCGTTCTGCACGACCTCGCCCGGACCCGACACGAGCACCTCGCCGCGGACCAGGCAGTACACCCGATCGCACAGGTTGAAGATGAACCGCATGTCGTGCTCGATGACGAGCACCGCGAGACCGAGGTCGCGGATCCGGAAGATCAGGTCCTCCGCCTCGCGGGTCTCCTGCGGGTTCATGCCGGCCGTGGGCTCGTCGAGCAGCAGCAGCTTGGGATCTGTCGCGAGGGCGCGGGCGATCTCAAGGCGGCGCTGGTCGCCGTACGGAAGGTTGCGGGACAGCGTGTCAGCCTGCTTCTCCAGGCCCACGAAGGCCAGCAGCTCGAGACTCCGCTGCGTCGCCTCCCGCTCCTCGCGACGATGGCGGGGAAGGCGGAACACGGCGTCCAGTGCGTTCGCCTTGGTGCGGCAGTAGCGACCCACCATGACGTTCTCGAGCGCCGTCATGTTGTGGAACAGCCGGATGTTCTGGAACGTCCGCGCCATGCCGGCCTTGACCACCCTGCGCGGCTGCGGCGGCAGCGGCTGCCCGTCGAAGATCACGGAGCCGGCGGTCGGCTTGTACTGGCCGGTGAGGCAGTTGAAGAACGTCGTCTTGCCGGCGCCGTTCGGTCCGATGAGCCCGATGATCTCGCCGGACTTCACCTCCATGCTCACGTCGCTGACGGCCTTCAGGCCACCGAACTGCATGGTGACGTTCCGGGCGTCCAGGAGGACGGATGCAGCCGTCGCGGGCTGCGTCGCCTCGGTGGCGGTTGCCGCGGTCATCGCTGGTCCTCCGTCGTCGTCGTGAGCGAGTCGGGGTTGTAGTGGTCGTGGTAGGCGATGAGATCCTCCTCGACGTCGGAGGCGAGCTCTTCGTCCTCAGCGTGGAACTCGAGCTGGCGCCGCTCGTCGGCGATGATGCCTTCCGGACGGAACCGCATCATGAAGACGAGCAGCAGACCGAACAACAGCAGCCGGTAGTCCGAGAAGAAGCGCAGCTTCTCAGGCAGGAGCTTCAGGATCGTGGCGCCGACGAGGACGCCCATCACCGTGCCCATGCCGCCCAGCACGACGGCTGCGAGCAGGAACGCGGACTCGAGGAACACGTACTGGTCGGGTGTCACCGAGATGTCGTGGTGGGCCTTGACCGCGCCGGCCAGGCCGGCGAGGAACGCGCCGCCGGCGAAGGCCAGGATCTTCAGGCCGAACGTGTTGACGCCCATGGCATCGGCAGCCAGCTCGTCCTCGCGGATCGCCACCCAGCCACGCCCGATGCGGGAGCGGTTGAGGTTGACGAAGACGACCATGATGACCGCCATGACGACCAGCATCAGCCAGAAGTAGTTCGCGAAGCGCCCGATCTCGATACCGGCGATCACGTGGGACTGGCCGAAGTTGAACCCGAACAGGCTGAGCTCCGGCACGTTGTTGATGCCGTTCGAGCCGTTCGTGATGTTCGGGCCGTCCGTGCCGTCGAGGTTGTTCATCGTGATCCGGAAGATCTCTCCGAACGCCAGCGTGACGATGGCGAGGTAGTCACCGGACACTCGCAGGGTCGGGGTGCCGATGATCAGGCCGAGCAGCGACGACACGGCGCCGCTGATGAGCACGGTGACGATGAACGGCGGGTGCCAGTTCGTCGCGGCGTACACGGAGCCGGACAGCGTGGCCGCCGTGAAAGCGCCGGCGCCGAGGAACGCGATGTAGCCGAGGTCGAGCAGGCCGACGAGGCCGACCACGATGTTCAGGCCCAGCGCGGTCGCCGCGAAGATCAGCACCTGCGTCGCGATCGACATGTTCGCCTCGGAGCCGTTCTGCGTGAACGGGAAGACGAACGCGACGAAGAACGCCAGCACCACGATCAACCGCTTGTTGTCGGCGACGCACTGTGCGAACCAGCCGAACACGCCGGTACGCACGAGGGTCAGCGCCAGCAGGATGGCGAACGCCAGGAAGAACAAGAACGCTCCTCCACCCTTCAGACCCAGCGCGAAGGCCGCGGCGAAGAGGAGGCTGAGCAGCCCGGCGGTGATGGCCAGGACCTGGACCGACGATGGCGTCTTCAGCCGGCGCAGCGTCGGCTCAGATGACGGGTCAAGGAAGACGCCCGCCGCTGCGGCGATGACACCCGCAGCAAGAACGATCCAGCCGCCCGGGTCGACGTTCACGAGCCCACCGGACTCGAGGGCGATCGCGGCGATCGTCACGATGCCGATCCCCAGCAGCGAATAGCCGCCGAAGCGCGCTCCGGTGTTCCACGCCACCATGTCGCGGACCTTGCCGGCCTTGCGGAAGACGAGGGGGGCGGCGAACAGCACAGCCACGAGGATCGCCAGAGCGATGTAGTTGAACTGGAGGGCACTGGGGGCGCCCGCGTACGAGACGTCGTCGAGCGGGACCTTCGAGTATGACCAGGGCAGGAGCACGGACACGATGCCGAGCACAGCCGCCACGACTCCGGCGATGTGGGCCGGGGTCTGGAGGGTCGAGAACTTCTCGCGCGGGATCGTCAGCGCGGCGGGGAGCTTGTTCATGCGCGGTCCACCGTCTTCGCGCCGAGGAGGCCCTGGGGACGGAACACCAGCACGAGGATGAGGAGCACGAAGGCCCACACGTCCTTCCATGCCGGGCTGCCGAACTGGCCGGGGATGAACGTGGTCGCCATCGACTCGACGACGCCGAGGACGAGACCGCCGACCACCGCGCCGTTGATGTTGCCGATGCCGCCGAGGACGGCTGCCGTGAACGCCTTGAGGCCGGCGAGGAAGCCCATCCGGAAGTCGATGTTGCCGTAGCGCAGGCCGTGCGCCACACCAGCAATGGCCGCGAGCGCGGCGCCCACGGCGAACGCGGACATGATGACCCGGTCCACGTTGATGCCCATGAGGCGTGCCGTGTTGGGGTCCTGGCTGGTGGCGATCATGGCCCGACCGGTCTTCGTCCGGTTCACGTAGTACCAGAGGAACACGGTGCAGATCGCCAGCGCGGCAATGGTGAAGATGGCCGACATCTGGATGTTGACGTTCCCGAAGTGCAGCGACTCGCCCGAGATCCCCGTCACGGACGGGAACGGGATGGCGCGCTTGGCGTCGGGCATCCCGGGGATGCTGCCGAAGAACAGCCGTACGAACTCCTGCAGGAACACCGAGATGCCGATCGCCGTGATCAGGGGGGCCAGCCGCGGGGCGTCACGCAGCGGGCGGTAGGCGAGGCGCTCGGTGAGGAGGGCGATGCTGACCGAGGCGATCATGCCGCCGACGATCATCGCGGGCAGAAGGCCGAAGATGGCCGCCTGCCAGGACAGCTGCTTCGGTGATCCGAGCACGACCCACGTCGCGAACGCGCCGAACGCCCCGACCATGAAGATCTCGCCGTGGGCGAAGTTGATGAGCTGCACGATGCCGTAGACGACCGTGTAGCCGACCGCGATGAGCGCATACAACGCGCCCAGCGACAGTCCGTTGACCAGCTGCTGGAAGAACAGATCCACGACGCCCCCTCCTAGGTCCGACTCTCGGCAAGCAAGCGCGGTTGGCACCACGTGACGCGGTGCCAACCGCGCGACTATCGCTAGCTCAGCTGAGCGTCTTCTCGGTGGCCCACTTGCCGCCGGTCACCTTGTACACGGTGATGACCTTGCTGGTCGCGTCACCGTACTTGTCGAAGGCGATCTTGCCGGTGGCGCCGTCGAAGCTCACGGAACCCACGGCCGTGACGGTGCCGGCGCGAGCCGACTTGGCATCAGCGGCCTTGGCCAGGGAGACCTTGAGCGCGTTGATGATCGCGTTCGCAGCGTCGTACGACTGCGCGCCGTAAGCACCCATCGGGTCCTTGTACGCGGCAGCGGTGTACGCCGCGACGAACGCCTTGGCCGAAGCCAGGGACTCGACCGGAGCACCGACGGAGGTCGCGAGGTCGCCGTTGGCGGCAGAACCGGCCAGGTCGACGTACGACGGGTCGTAGATGCCGTCGCCACCCATGAGCGGGACGTTGAGGCCGGCGGCCTTCATCTGCTTGGACAGCGGCCCGGCCTGCGGGTACTCGCCGCCGTAGAACACGGTGGCCGGGTTCGCGGCCTTCACGTTCGTGACGACGGAGCTGAAGTCCTTGTCATCCGGGTTGATCGTCTGAGCTGCGACGATCGTGCCGCCACCAGCGGTGTACGCCTTGCTGAACGCCTCGACGAGGCCCTGACCGTACGACTTCTTGTCGTGGATCGTGGCGACCTTCTTGACGCCGATGCTCAGCAGGTACGTGGCTGCTGTCGGGCCCTGGACCGCATCCGTGGTGCAGGTGCGGAAGTAGTTGTCGTAGGGACGAGCCGGGTTGGCGGCGTCCTTGCCCTGGGTCAGGGTCGGGTTCGTGTTCGCGGGCGAGATCTGGACGATCTTTGCGGGCTGCAGAACCGGGGTGACGCTCTGGGCGACCGACGAGTTCAGCGTGCCGACGACGCCGACCACGGCCTCATCGGACGAGAGCTTCGTTGCGGCGTTCTTGCCGACGTCAGGCTTGGCCTCGTCGTCCTCGGCGGCGAGCACGAGCGTCCAGCCCGGGATCGCGTTCGAGTCGTTGGCCTGCTTGATGGCGAGGTCGACCGAGTTCTTGATGCCAAGGCCCAGTGCGGAGAGATCCCCCGACAGCGGTGCTATGACGCCGATCTTCGCGACCTTCTTCGTCGCCGCCGATCCAGTCGACGACGTATCGGCTCGTGAACCACAGCCCGTGAGGGCCAGGGTGCCGGCCACGAACGTGACGGCGGCGAGCTTGACGAGACGTCTGTTCACGCTTCCTCCTAGTTGACGTGTGCGCTCCCCCACCTCGCATGGACACTCAGCGCCAGGAGCCGGGAGCATTTGACCACGGGTTTGTCTCGCGTGTGTTACAAACGTGAGGCGAAGTGATCGACTTTACCGAATTGTTGTTAACCATTGCCGAACGATCCCCGTGTTATACCCCACCCGACGGGGTCGAGGCAATGGTGGACGACCCGGGCCGCGCTGAGGCCCTCAGCGGAGCCCGCCCATCGTCGGAGCTCCGCTGCTGGCAGGACCGGATCGCCGAGGGACGCTCGAACTCGCAGGTCGGCAAGGATCTCGTCATCAGCACCAAGAGGGCCAGCGTCCACGTCTCGATCATCATCGCGAAGCTCGGCCTGAGCAGCCGCGGCGAGGCCGCGGCCTGGGCGCACGCCCAGCGGGTCATCGCCTGACCCGTCCGGGTGGCGGGTCTGGGAGAACCTGTCAGCGTCCCTGTGGAACGATGTGCCGGTGCTGTCGCTGATCGAGATGCTCACGGAACGCTTCGAGACCGTGGCGGGTGTCGACCCTGAACTCCGACCGGCGACGAAACCGCAGTTCGGGCACTTCCAGTGCAACGTCGCCCTCCGTCTCGCGAAGGAGCAGAGGCGCGCGCCCCGGGAGGTCGCCGCCGACCTCGTGGCGCGCCTCGACCTGGACGACCTGTGTGAGCCCATGGAGATCGCCGGACCAGGCTTCATCAACATCCGTGTCCGGTCCGACGTTCTCGCGAAGGTCGCCACCGAGATCCTGCACGACCCGGCCGCCGGGATCGAGGTCGCGTCCGAGCCGCAGCGGATCGTTGTCGACTACAGCTCGCCCAACGTGGCCAAGCTGATGCACGTCGGGCACCTGCGCTCCACGGTCATCGGCGACTGCTTCCACCGCGTCCTCGCCGCGTCCGGCGACACCGTCATCGCCCAGAACCACATCGGAGACTGGGGCCGGCAGTTCGGGATGCTCATCGAGCAGGTGATCGAGGAGGACATCGACCTGTCCGGGCTGAACCTCGCCCAGCTCGAGGAGCTCTACCTGCGGGCCAACGCCCACCTGGTCGCCGACGAGGCGTTCGCTGACCGCGCACGGGCCAAGGTCGTCGCCCTCCAGGCCGGCGATGAGGCCACGCTCACGATGTGGCACCAACTCATCGACATCTCGGCCGCCGGCTTCAACGCCACCTACGAGCGGCTCGGCGTGCTCCTCACCGACGACGACCTCGCCGGTGAGTCGATCTACAACGACATGCTCGCCCCGATCTGCGAGGACCTCGAGGCCCGCGGGATCGCGGTCGTCGACGACGGCGCACTGGTCGTCTTCGTCGACGGCTTCAGCGCCCCGGCGATCCTGCGCAACCGGCACGGCGGCTACGGCTACGACGTCACCGATGTGGCGGCGATCCGGCACCGCGTCGAGACCCTGCGTGCCGACCGGATGATCTACGTGACTGGCAGCGAGCAGATCCAGCACTTCCAGCTCGTCTTCGCCGTTGCCCGGAAGGCGGGCTACCTGCCCGACCGCGTGACGGCCGAGCACGTCGGCTTCGGCATGGTCCTCGGCGCCGACGGGAAGCGGTTCTCCACCCGTCAAGGCGGCGCCGCTCACCTCGACGACCTCCTCGACCAGGCCGAGGAGCACGTGGCACGCCCGATCGCCGTCGCGGCCGTCAAGTACGCGGACCTCTCGAACCAGCTCCAGAAGGACTACGTCTTCGACGCCGACCGCATGACGCAGACCTCCGGCGACACCGGCCCGTACCTGCAGTACGCGCACGCACGCCCCTCGCGGATCCTCGCCAAGGCCGAGGCGGAAGGCCTCGCCTGGAGCACGATCACGGTCCTCGACGAGCCGCAGGAGCAGGCACTCGCGCTGCTGCTGAGCCGCTTCGGTGAGGTCGTCGCCGGCGTGGCCACCGACCTCCAGCCGCACAAGCTCTGCACGTACCTGTTCGAGCTGGCCACCGCCATGAGCGTGTTCTACGAGGTCTGCCCGGTGCTCACCTCCGAGGGCGAGGTGAGGTCGTCGCGCCTGGCGCTGTGCGCGGCCGTACGACGGGTGCTCGCGCGTGGTCTCGACCTGCTCGGCATCGAGGCCCCCGACCAGATGTGATCCATGGGTGCGCCGGGTGCGGGAGGATGACCCCATGGCGATCGACTACACGACGTACTCCGCAGGACCGCACCCGGCACCCACGTTCCTCGTGCTGCCCGGTGGCGGCTACCAGCACCACGCCGATCACGAGGGCGCGGCGGTCGCGGAGTGGCTGAACTCGTACGGCCTGCATGCCATGGTCGTCCGCTACCGCATCGGTGACGGGTGCTTCCCCGGTGCTCTCCACGACGCCCGTGAGGCTTTGACCATGCTGCGCGAGGGCGAGACCGACCTGAGGGCGCTGCGGGACCACGTCGGGGTCATCGGGTTCTCTGCCGGCGGCCATCTGGCGGGCCTGCTGGCCACGGATGACGACAACCTCACCAACGCTCAGCGCTGGACGTACGCGGGCCGTCCTGACGCCGCGATCCTGTGCTACCCGGTGATCGAGCTTCGTGAGACGTTCGCCGGACGGATACCGAACCTCGACGCCGGCGTGGCGGCGCAGCTGCTCGGGGATGATGCAGGCGCCCAGCTCCTCGAGGAGCTGACGCCCAGCACCCGGGTCACCTCACCGGCAGCCGGAGACCCCACGCCACCGATGTTCCTGTGGACCACCAGCGACGACGATGTCGTCTCCCCGCTGCACACGGTGAGCATGCAGATGTCGCTGGCCGTCGCAGGCGTACCTCACGAGGCGCATGTCTTCCGGTCCGGACCGCACGGGCTCGGGCTGGCCACCGGTCATCCGGACGTGGCGCAGTGGACCACGCTCGCGATCGAGTGGCTGAAGTCTCTGGGCTGGCCGATCGCCTGATCAGGCGCGGCTGACCGAGAGGCGCAGGCCCTCGCGCCGTACCGGTCCCCAGGTCCCGTTCTTCCGCAGCGTGGCCAGCGAGACGTTCGCCACGATCAGGACGAGTGCCATCGAGCCGACGAGCAGAACCTGCTGGTTGCCGACCAGGACGGCCCACAACAACCACACGGACTGGTTGGTGAGGCCGATCCACTGGTTGCCCAGCGAGAGGCCGGTGACGTCGTCGCTGCCGGCGGTCGTGCGCAGCTGGGATACCAGCGAGACGGCGGCCGGGAGGAACGCGGCGATCGAGAACGCGATCGGGCCGACCCATCGATCGAGGCTGGTTGTGGTGGCCGCAAGGATCAGTCCGGGGAGGATCAGGACGGGCCAGGGCGTGCCGACGTGTCGGCGGAACAGCCCCAGGATGATCAGCGTGATCGTCACGAGAAGGACGTTCGGCACCCACTGGTTCGGGTTGCCGTGGACGATCCCGTACATGCCCCAGGTGATGTTCCCCCCTAGGGCCATCTGCCAGGCCAGCATGGAGACACCGGACGTCGTACCGGCGCGGACGATGCGTACGAGCTGCGGCGCGGAGATGAAGCACGAGAGGCCGGCGGCGAGCCAGCCCACGATCAGGGCAAGGGTGTGAAGCATGTCGGCAGGCACGGCGACGAGCGACCTCTCGATTCGAAGACGGATGGAGATACAGGCCGCACTGCCGGCACCGGACCCGTCCCCCAGGATGAGCCCGAGCAGCATGATACAGAGTCAGGCACCTCGTTGCATCGATTCATGATCGCGCTCTCACGTGTCGAGCTTGCTGCCGCCGAAGTCAGTGCCCGGAGTAGATCCCGTCTCGCACCACGAGGCGTCCTGCCTCCAGCATCAGCGTCACCGCGGCCTCCAACCGAGGCCGTACCGTGGGCGTCACCCGCGTCCCGCCGAACACCCGCCACGTCTCGCGAAGGAGCTCTTCGGCCTCGATCCCCATCCCCGTGGTGGCGATGTCGACCGCCCCGTTCCCGATCTCCACGAGCGAGACATCGTCGAGGGGTCGCTCCTTGTTCGGCCCGGTCGTCGCCCGGTAGCCATGCCACCGCAACGGATCGAGCGCGCGCGGGTAGACGAAGCCCTCCGGATCACGCCTGTACGTGTTAGGCACCAGCGACCCCAGGGCGGCCAGCCGCTGTGGCCCTGAGCGGGTGAGCCCGTAGCAGCCCACCACCAGCCGACACAGGCGTGGGACCGACACAGGCCCCTCCGCCTCGATGATCTCGACCATGAGGGCGCTCAGAGCGGGACGCATCGGTGGGTTGTCGAGCTGCGCGGGCTGCCCGCTGAGGCGCGTCTGGAACGGCACGAACTCCGCCCGTACAGGATGCTGCGCACCCAGGCCCACGGGATCGACCACGAGCTGTACAGGCGGCTGCGCCTCGGCGTGCTCTGCCTCGGCGGCCTCGATCTCGTCGGGCGTGCCGTCGGGCTCCTCGGTGGACTCGTCGTCGGTCTCCCACGTCGCCGTGTGCCAGGTGACGAGGTTCTCCTCGATGGTGTGCGGACGGTCGACCGACTCCTGCCGCGCCGTCTCCAGCCGGTCCAGCACCGTCTCCGGGGCCGCCAGCCAGTCGGGCAGCCACACCCGCGCGATCCCGGGCCAGCCGAGCACACCCTCGAGCACGGACTCGGGCAGGGCGTCCCGGTCGGTGACCGTGAGCCGCCGAGCCCACTGGGGCGAGTCGAGCAGGACGGCCAGCGTCGGCGGCTCCCCCGGGAGTCCCACCGCGAGGTCGATGCTGAACTCGGACAGTCCCAGCCCTACCTGGACAGCGAGCCCGCGCGCACGCAGCTGCTCGGCGATCTGGTCACGGTGGCGATCCGCCCGTACCGACGTCACCCCGCGCTCCACGGTGGACATCCCGTTCTTCGCCATCTCGAGGTAACGACGCAGGTGGGCGATGCCCACGGAGCTGGTCTCGTCGACGCGGAGGTCCTCCGGCTCGAAGGACGAGAACACCATGACCCGTCGCCGCGCGCGCGTCACGGCCACGTTGAGCCGCCGCTCCCCGCCCGAACGGTTGAGCGGCCCGAAGTTCAAGGGCAGCACCCCGTTGGCGTTGGCGGAGAAGCCCGTCGAGAAGATCACGACCTCGCGTTCGTCGCCCTGGACGTTCTCGAGGTTCTTGACGAAGACGCCGTCGTCGCGGGAGAGCAGGGCTGTCGCGAGGTCCGCCTCCCCCGAGTCGACGAGCATCTTCTCGATGAGGGCCCTCTGCTGGATGTTGAAGGTGACGACCCCGAGCGACCGCTCCCCCGCCCTCCAGCGCCGCAGCACCTCGATGACGACTTCGGCCGCCTCCGCTGGGTTCGTACGCAGCGCTCCCTGGTCGGCGCCCGACCGGATGAACTGTCCCTGGACCCGGTGGAAGGTGACGCCGCTGTCGTGGCCGCGGCCGGGGACACCGGGGAACGTGAGGAGCCGGTTGTCGTAGTACTGCTCGTTCGAGAAGGCGATCAGGCTCTCGTCCCGCGACCGGTAGTGCCACGAGAGCCACAGCCTCGGCACCTGCGTCATCACGGCCTCGGTGAGGATCGACTCCTCGTCGGGGAGCACCTGGAAGTCGGCGGCGAGGTCCTCCTCGTTCTGCGTGACGTTGAGGAAGGAGGTCGGAGGCATCTGCTGGGAGTCGCCTGCGATCAGTACGGAGCGACCACGTCCGATCGCGCCGATCGCATCCGGCACGGTGATCTGCGACGCCTCGTCGAACACCACGAGGTCGAACCGCGCCGATCCCGGCGGGATGAAGCGGGCCAGCGAGTCAGGGCTGACGAGGACGCACGGGGTCACCTCGAGGATCACGGAACCGTACTGCTCCATCAGCTGGCGGACACTGAGACCTCCCTTGGTGCGACCGACGGCACGTTCGAGGGCCGCGACCGTGCCGAACATCCGGCCCGGCCGGAACGGGCGACGCTCGACGACGGCCGCGGGGATGGCCGACCTCAAGGACTCGCGGAGCTGACGTGACGCGGCGACGAAGCGGTCGACCGTACGATCCTGGCGCTCGCCGTCGAAGTGCCCGAAACCGCCGGCGGTCAGCCTCTCGACCTCGCTCGCTCTCGCGACACCACGCTCGAGGGCCGCGACCGCGTCCTCGGCCAGCACGTCGCGGCGCAGCAACGCCCACTCAGCGGCGGGTGAGGCCGCGTGGACCGGTACCAGCCGCCGTCTGACGTCCAACCAGGTCGCGAGGTCACCGGTCGTCCTCACGCGGCCCGCGGCGGTGTCCGCCCAGGTGTCGACGAAGCCGAGGGCGGCCCACTCACGCTGGTCGGGCTCGCGCGACCTCGCGCTCTCGGCGACGGCGTCGAACGATGCCAGGACCGACGTGAGCACCGCCTGAGTCTCGGGGCGCAGCACAAGGCCTTCGCCCCGAGTGCGGGCCAGACGACCGACGGACTCGTACGGAAGGGCCGCGAACCTCGCCGCGTCGTCCTTGAGGAGCTCTCGTGCCGCCGTGACGGTCCGGAGGTGGTCGGGGTCGAGCACGTTGAGCGGCCGCGGCAGGGCCGGGCGCAGGAGCAGCGACTGCCAGCCGTCCCCCAACCGCTGCGCCTCCTGGGCGATCCCCGCCAGCTCCTCGACGAGCGCGGGAACCTCCTTCGGCTGGATCTCGACGCCGGGCCGCAGATGCTCCAGTACGGGCTGGGCCGCACGCAGCAGCCTTCCCTTGCGGCCGATGAAGAACGACGCGGCGGCCTCGCGAAGAGACTGTCGGACGGGTCCCAGCGGCACCAGGACCACCTCAGGTCGGCACACGGCGAGCACGCCGCCCGAAGCCTGGCTGAGCCGTAAGGTACGAGAGTCGAGGTCGTTCTCCGCCGCACGCCAGGCATCCGAGAGCACGACCTGGAGCTGCGCCGGATCGGCGCTGTCGGCGCTCAGCAGGCGCACCAGGTCGGCGAGCTCCCGCAGGCCGGACGCACCCCGCACCGTCGCCGCGATGTCGGGTGCCTCGCGCGTCAGCGTTGCCCGGGCCTGCTCGACCGCCCGGTCGGCGGCAGCGAGCGTCGCGAGGATTCCTGCCGGGTCTCCAGCGGACGCGAAGCCCCAGTGCCGCCACGTGTCCGGGCCCAGCCGGTTCAGGTCAGGCACCGCTGCCATCACGGTCTCGCGCAGGTCGGCGGCGTCGGCGGGTACGTCCAGAGTCGGGCCGTCGCCCCGTGCGAGGCGCAGCTCGTGGGCTCCGTACAGCGACAGGCCGGCGGCGTTCTGCTCATGGAGCTGGCAGGCGTAGTCGGCCAGCACGGTCCCGGCGGAGCGGGTGTCGCCGGCCGCCATCTCGTACGTGGTCGTGTCGACCTCGGGCACGAACGCGAGGGCACGCTTCAGCTGCTTGCGCACGGCTAGTGGCCGGGCGTTGCGGTCGTGGAGGTCAAGCATGAACGGCAGCAGCCCGACCGACTCCAGCCGGCTCCGTACCACCTCCAGTGCCGCTCCCTTCTCGGCGACGAACAGCACCGACCGGCCGCGCGCGACCTGGTCCGCGATGAGGTTCGTGATGGTCTGCGACTTGCCCGTACCGGGCGGCCCCTCGAGGACGAACGTGCGTCCGGCACGCGCTGCGGCCACGGCCTGCGCCTGGGAGCCGTCGAGCGGGATGGGCGCCGCGGCGACGATCTCGTCCAGGGTCGCCGGGTCCGGGGTGCCCGCATCCACGTACGGATCGGTCGGGGTCAGCGCCAGGTGCCGCGCCAGAGGGGCCGCCAACAGCTCCTGCCAGTGGTTCTCCAGGTCGCGCCACAGCAGGTAGCCGGTGTACGCGATGATCGCCAGACGTGCGTCCGCGTCCACGCGCATCGGCAGGCCCGCCTCGGCGATGGCCGTCCTGACGAGCCGCAGCACCTCGGGCACGTCGACCAGGCCGGTCTCCGCGACCACAGGAAGCTCAGCCAGCGCCGGAATCGTCAGACCGAACTCCATCCGCAGCTTCTCGACGAGGCTCAGGTTGAGCGTCATCTGGCCCGCCGGGTCGAGCGCGAGCTTCGGCGGCCCCAGCACGCCTCGGAGCTCCGCAGGGGCGATCAGCAGGGGCGACGACAGCTGCTTGTCCCCCAAGGTCCAGTCGAGGCGTCCGAACGTCAGTGTGAGCAGGTTGGCGCCCGACTCCGCAAGCGCGGTCCTGGCGCGATAGCGCAAGCGTGCGACGACGTTGTCGTGCCTGGCCACGTCGGCCAGGGAGAACACGATCCGGTTCTTCTGCAGCAGCGACCGCACCACGTCGCCCGGCAGTGCCCCCGACCGCGGCACACCGTCGGGGAGATCGTCGACGCTGCGCAGCGTGACCGCGTCTCCGTGGCCCAGCAACTCGGCGAACGCGCCCAACGCCCCGTCGGGGATTGCCAGGGGCAGCTCCGTGAGACCGATGTTGAGGTTGAGCAAGGGGTTCCGCAGCGAGAGGTCCAGCAGGGCGTGCTGCCAGGCGCGAACCCGAGGCGGTACGGGCTCGGCCGGAGCGGCGTGACGGATCTCGCCGGAACCACCGTCGGACGCGCCCGCGGAGATCGTGATCGACGGCGGCTGGTAGTCGACGACCTCGACCACGCCGTCCTCACGAAGCCGGCGAGCAGGCAGCGGCAGCGTCCCGAAGAGGCGCGACTGCGCGATGTCGACGACACCCACGAGGTCGGCGACGTTGCCCCGGAAGTACGCGTCCTTGGGCAGCTGGCAGGCGCGGCGGAAGATGTCGCTCGGCGGGCGCCGCTCCCGGGTGAGCGCCGTCGCCTCGAGAACTCCCAGGAGCTCCAGGTCGACGGCGTTCACGGCACTCATGATCTGGAGGCTGGCGGCGTCGGGCAGCCCCAGGTTCTCCCCCCGCCACCAGCCCACGAACGCGTGTCCGAGCGCCACCCAGACCACGGGGGCGACGCCCAGGTGCTCGAGGACAGCCGCGACGAGGAGCGTGAGGTCGAGGCACGTGCCGGCGTGGGCTGCGAGGACGTCGCCGGGAGTACGGATCTTCTGCCCCAGCCCCCAGCTCGCCGGCGGCGGCGCGTACGCGATGTTCTGCTCGGCGACGGTCTCCG
>JAYUEA010000041.1:0-2600 GCA_043739465.1 Propionibacteriaceae bacterium | reverse complement strand
CGGTGATGAACGAGCTGCTGCGAGGCGCGGTCCGGTTGCACGTGCTGCACCACGCCAGCCAGGGTCCAGTCCACGGCGCCTGGATGGCGGGCGAGCTCGAACGTCACGGCTACCGGATCAGCCCCGGCACCCTGTATCCCACGCTGCACCGGATGGAACGCGAGGCGCTGTTGACCTCGGTGAACGTCGTGGTTGACGGACGCAGCAGGCGCGTCTATCGCGCAACTCCGGCCGGGCTTGATGCGCTCTCCGACGGCATCCTCACCCTGAAGGAGATGGCACACGAGATCCTCGGCACACCCGGTGATCAGATGTAGTCCTGGACGGCATCGGCCTCGTACCTCAGCTGCATGTGCGTCACGCGTCAGGGGGGCAGGGAGGCCGCGGGTATCGACGGCGAGTCGGGCGCTCGTGGCGTCGCATGTTCTCGATTGTGGTTCGGTTCGATCTCAGGGACGAGGACGCCCTTCGCGCTTTCGACGCTCTGACGGAGGAAGTTCTGGTCGGCATCCAGGAGCGGGAGCCCGGAACGCTGGTCTACGCGGTGCACACGGCCGAGGACGCTCCGCTGTCGCGGGTCTTCTACGAGGTGTACACGAGCCGCGAAGCGCACGCCCAGCACGAGGCGAACGAGCCACGAACCGCCTGCTCTCTCAGGTCGAAGGGCTCACGTCGGGCGTTCGGGCCGAGTCCCTCGGCCCCCCCGACGGGCAAGGTCCTCTGAAGACGGAGCGGCCTGCCCTCATGCGGCGACGTCGGCGCGGGGTCGGATGCGCATGCTGTTCAGAGCTGCGAGCAGGATCAGGAACGCCGCGATTCCGAGGCTGAGGCGTAGGCCACGGTCGATGGTGTCCGGGTTCGCGATGAGCGCGCCGAAGACGGCGATCGCCACCGCGCCACCTACCTGACGGAACGTGTTGAAGACGGCGCTGGCTGTACCTGCCTGGTGTGCCGGTACGCCTTCAAGGACGACGCTGGTCACCGACGGCATCGCCAAGGAGCCGCCGGCGCCGATCGGGATGACGCAGATCGCCATGAGCCAAGGGAGTCCGAGCGGGGCCGTGATCAGCATCGCGGTGAGCCCGACGACCATCGACAACAGACCCGCGACGACTGGGAATCGGGCCCCGAAGCGGTTCGTCACCACGCCGCTCAACAGGTTGCCGGCGATGGCGAAGAACGCCGACGGCAGGAAGACCAGGCCGGCGTTCAGCGGGGAGAGGCCGAGGTGCTGCTGCAGGTACAGGGCGACGACGAAGACGTTGCCGAAGTTGCCGACCATGAACGCGAAGCCGACGGGCAGCGCGAGCCGGAAGCCGTGCGCATGGAACAGGTCGAGCGGCATCATCGGGTGGCGCACCTTGGACTGTACGACGACGAATCCGACGAGCGAGGTGACGGCCACGGCGAGGGCGAGTACGACGGGCGCCGAGCTGTAGCCCGCGTGACCGCCCTCGATGAGCCCGTACACGAGCGTTGCTAGGCCTGTGACGGCCAGGACCTGTCCGACCCAGTCGAACGGCTGCGGCCGCTTGGGCGAGGTCGAGACCCAGGCGAGGAAGGCGAGCATGGCGACGCAGACGGGCAGGTTGATCGTGAAGACCCAGCGCCAGTCGTACGTGGTCAGCAGCCCGCCCAGTGGCTGCCCGACGAGCCCGGCCACGGCCCCGCCGACCGCCCAGACTCCGAGCGCGCGAGCGCGTCTGCCCGGGTCCGGGAAGGCCTCGCGTACCAGCGCCATCGAGGCCGGCAGCATGATCGCCGCGCCGGCGCCCTGAGCGCATCTGGCCGCCACCAGCGCGGCCGTGCTGGGGGACAGGGCGCAGGCTGCCGACGTGATGGTGAAGATCGTGATGCCGAGGGCCAGCGCCCGCTTCGCACCGATCCGGTCCGCCAGGTTGCCGGCGAACAGGAGGAGCGCAGCGAAGAAGAGCGTGTAGCCGTCGATGATCCACTGCTGTCCGGTGATGTCGCCGCCGAGGTCGGTCCTGATCCGCGCGAGCGCGACGTTGACGATCGAGATGTCCAGCGTGATGAGGAAGAACCCCATCGAGGCGAGCGTGATGACGATCCCCGAGTGAGGCGCGTTGGGAAGGCCTTCCTCCTGTGCCAGCTCCTCGTCGCCCACGAGACCTTCAACCGCCAAGGGGTCCACGCCCTCGAAGAGCTCGGCTGGGGTGTGTGGTTCGTGGTCGATCGGCGCCATGACCTCCACCCTAGGAGGGCTGCCGGATGCGTGGGGTCCCCTGTCCTGACACCCCTCGCCGGGGCGATGATGGTCCTCGCCCTGGCCGACTTCCTGGTCACAGGATGGGCCGGCGTTCCGGGCTCGAAGGGGGTAGGCCAACACCCACGGCCCACGCGCTGCCATGCCCTGCTGGGGCACCCCTCGGCTCCCCCGGTAGCCGTAGCCTGGGCGCGTGGACAATTGCAGCGAGGTCAGGGAGTTCCTCATGATGCGCCGCGCACGTGTGACCCCGCAGCAGGCGGGCCTCGCGACGGGGATGAACCGGCGCGTGCCCGGGTTGCGCCGCGCCGAGGTGGCGATGCTCGCCGACGTCAGCGTCGAGTACTACTCGCGACTCGAACGCGGCGGCCTC
>JAYUEA010000040.1:0-2609 GCA_043739465.1 Propionibacteriaceae bacterium | reverse complement strand
CGACCATGGTGCGGATGAGGGCGTAGTTCGCGCTGCCCGGCGCGATCAGCGGCGGCGTGAACGACACGTTGGCGATGTCGAGCGACCGTGCCTTCGTGGCGAGGTCCGCCATCCTGCCCACGTCGGTGGACGGCACGTCGGTGACGAGCACCTGGCCGGTCGCCGACGCGATCTGGCTGAACTTGGTCGCGACCGTGAGCGGGTCCATCTGGTGGAGCATCGCCGACATCACGCACTTCTGGCGCTGCATGCGCGCGTAGTCGCTCGACCCGTCGCGCTGCCTGGCGAACCACAGCGCCTCAACGCCCGTGAGCTGACGGTCGGGCCCGGGCTCGATAAAGCCCGCGCTGGGTGGCGCTCCCGCCCCACCCCGCGGGACACGGATCCCTATATCCATGCGGATGCCGCCCAGGGCGTCGATGAGGTCCGCGAAGCCGTACATGTCGACCATCGCGTAGTAGTTGATCTGCAGGCCCGTCGTCGCCTCGACCGCTTCCTTGACCGCCTGCACCCCGGGGTCCTTGACGCCCGGGTACAGCTTCTTGTTCTGCTGCCCGAGCAGGTAGATGGCGTTGAGAAGGCACGAGTGGTCCGCGCAGCCGTACCCGTTGGGGTACTTCGCCTTCAGCGGCGACGAGTCGGGGAACGGTACGTCCTCGAGGTTGCGCGGGAGCCCGAACAGAACCGTCCGACCGGTGCGGGCGTCAACGCTCGCCACCGTCACGCTGTCAGTGCGTGTGCCCGCACGGTCGTTGCCCGCGTCGCTGCCGAGCAGCAGCACGTTGTAGCGCCCAGCCTTCACCTGGCTGTTGCCGCCGCCGCCGAAGACGGTGCTGACCAGACCGCCCGAGGCACGCAGAGCGGACGAGCCAAGGACGGCGCCGTAGGCGACCGCGGCCGAGAGGAGAAGGGCCACCACGCCGAGGATGCCGCCCTTGATCGCGCCGAGATCCCGCGGTCGAGACGCCCACCAGGCGTTGAGGAACAGGAACGCCCAGAAGAGGCCGAGCGCGAGGACCACCCACGAGCCGAGCCACAGCACCCAGCCGGTGGTGAAGATGCCGAGCAACGCGTTGCGCGCGAGGAAGACGCTGGCGAGCGCTAGCAGGCCGGCGGCGACAAGGGTGAGCCAGATCCGTACGCCCACCCAGCCGATGCGTCGGTTGCCCGCCGCCAGCTGCGCAGAACCCGGCACCAGCACGGTCATCAAGAGCATCGACAGACCACGCCGCACGCCAGCCGCTTGGCCACGCCTCCGGACGTCGCCGCCCGGGGCTACCGCCTCGGTCGATGCCACGATGCTCTCCTTGCGCGCGGGGACACTTTGGGCGTCTACCAGTATGGCCAGGCACCCGTGGTCGCCCAACCCGCCACGCGGGGAGGGACGATGACTGAGGATGTGCGAGCCGATCCGTGCCCGACGAACAGGCAAGGGGGGCAGGTGGTGCGCGACACGCCGAGCGGATCGCCCCATGCGCACCAATTGCTTGTTGGTCGAACGCACATCCGGCGACAAGACACCACGGCGGCCATCGTCACCCGCCAGCGCGATCAGTCGCGCTATCTGCCAGTCAGCCGTGCGCGACGAACAGGCAATTGGGGCAGGTGGTGCTCGACACGCCGAGCAGATCGCCCCATGCGCACCAATTGCTTGTTGGTCGAGCACCGACGCGGCGTCCGGCACCTCATATGGGCGGAGCGGAGGTGGGGAGTCGCTGGCGGAACGGGGCGGCGCGCTCAGCCCTCGCGGACCGCGGCGCCCTTCGCCTGGGCGCTGGCGCGCAGCGCGGCCTGGAAGTCGACCATCTTGGCGGTGAGTACGGGGTCGCCCGCTGCCAGGATCCGTACAGCCAGCAGACCGGCATTCCGGGCGTTGCCGATCGCCACGGTCGCCACGGGGACACCGGCCGGCATCTGGACGATGGAGAGCAGCGAGTCCATGCCGTCGAGGTACTTCAGCGGGATGGGCACGCCGATCACCGGCAGCGGCGTCAGCGCCGCGAGCATGCCCGGCAGGTGGGCGGCACCGCCGGCGCCGGCGATGATCACCTCGAGGCCACGCTCGTGGGCGGCGCGTCCGTACGCGACCATGTCTTCCGGCATCCGATGCGCGCTCACGACGTCCGCCTCGTACTCGACGCCGAACTCCGTACACGCCTGTGCGGCTGCCTTCATCGTCGGCCAGTCGGAGTCCGACCCCATGACGATCCCGACCCGTGCGCTCATGCGTCGACCCCGTTCTCCATCGCGTCCCTCAGCTCAGAGGCGCCGTGGCGCGCGCGCCGCCGGACGTCGTCGAGATCCTCGCCGGTCACCGTGACGTGGCCGACCTTGCGGCCCGGCACGACGCTCTTGCCGTACAGCTGCACCCGCAGTCCCGGGTCCCGCGCCATCACGTGGCGCAGGCCGTCGACGAGATCTGTACGAGATCCGCCGAGCACGTTGTGCATGACCGTCCACGACCCGCGGCTGCTGGGATCGCCCAGCGGCAGGTCGAGCACGGCCCGCAGGTGGTTCTCGAACTGGCTCGTCACCGCGCCGTCGATCGACCAGTGGCCGGTGTTGTGCGGGCGCATCGCGAGCTCGTTGACGACCACGGACCCGTCGGC
>JAYUEA010000039.1:0-7890 GCA_043739465.1 Propionibacteriaceae bacterium | reverse complement strand
CCGCATGGACCTCGCGGAAGCCGCAGCCCACCTCGCGCTGGTCGACGACTACGCGACGATCTTCGTCTAGGGACGACCGGCTCGACGCGTAAGACGCCGGAACCTGCGTGGGCGTCTCGGTTCATCATGTTAAGTGGGCGAGTTGTAGGTTCTCATGGTCAATTGGCCATGAGAACCTCAGGGTCGCCCACTTAACATGATGAACCGTAGTGAGCGCGCTGAGAGTGACGAGCATGATCGTCCCGCCCCCCGAATGTCAGAAGGTTGCGGTTCCTGCCGGATCGTCAGGCGGCCCGACGGATGAACCGGCGTACGCGGTCGACCGTGGCGACCGGATGGTCATAGTCCGCCCAGACCAGCCGGAACATCGGCCACCCCGTCAGCTCGCGCAGCTCGTCCTCGCGACGCTTCTCCTTGAAGACTGCGTCACCAGCGGACTCACCGGGCTTGAGCAGTCGTCCGTACTTCACGCGACCGTCGAACTCCCCAAGTACTCCATACTCGCGCCAAGCCCAGTCGCTGGTGCCGGCGAGGGTTCCGTCGGGTCGTCGGACGTCGTACTGAAGAGTCGGAGCCGGGAGCCCCGAGGCTCGGAAGAGCCATCGGCCCCGCGACTCGCCGGGGCCATCTGCCTTTCCGTCAGCCATGCGGATCGGAATGTGGAGATGCCTGGTCCGAGGCCACCACTGCATCGTCTCGAACCGTCTGCGCAGGTCGGAGTGCTGCCCCAACTCCAGATGCAGGAACGAGTCGAACAGCACGAGCGCCTGCTCGGAAGTCGCGGCGGTGGCTGCCTCGACGACGCATCGGTCAACTGCGAAGGTGAGGAGACCGTCAACATCCTGAGGAATGTCCGATCCGGGTCTCCCGACGTGGTGAACCACGTCGCCCTCCACACGTCCCGCACCGGCATCCAGCCGCGTCACGTGCACCCGCGACAGGTCTACGCCCCATACCGCGATCCCTTGCACCAGCGCTCCGGAGATGTGGCTGAGTGCGACCGACGTACCGAGGGAGTGCTGCACGGCGCGAGCGCGTACGACGTGCCGGCCGACGTCATCGAGAGCGTTCCACAAGTCCGTGTACGTGTAGTAGCCGCGCCGAAATCGTACGAGGACCCTCGAGCGCACAGCACTGATGAGGTCGAGGTCCTTGCTTCCCGAGTCGAGGGCTTCCGCTCGCGTGAAGAAGCCGCGGGTCTCGGCGAGGATCCTGATCATGTCCATGCCCGGACCATGTGCCCGAGACGCTTGGTCCCGTCAACCGGTCTACCACCTGTGGAAAGTCATGGCCGTTCCCGGCCCCTGTGGATCGTCGTGGCGCTCGCCGATGGGAGCCCGCTGCAGTTCATCAGGTTATCCCGACGAGTCTGAGGTTCTCACGGCCAATTCGCCATAAGAACCTTAGACTCACCCACTTAACATGATGAACCGACGGGAGCCGTGGAGCGCCTGTCGGGTTACGCGCGCAGGGGGTTGTGGCCCAGGGCCGCCATGACGTACCACGCTGTCGCTCCCACGTGCTGCACCTGGAAGTAGCCGAACCCGAAGCCGGTGTCGATCAGGCTGGTTGCCGCGACGAGTCCACCGATACCGAGGGGCGCCTTCCCGACGTGCTGACCCCGGCCGAGCACCTGCTGGGCCTTCGAGAGGTCGGACAGCATCGACTGTGCCGCGCTGCTCGCACGATTGCCTGCTCGTTGCTGCAGGGCGCACGCCAGCTGCGCACTGCCCTCGCACCAGACGCCGTGCGGGTTCACGGTGATCCCGTTGTACGCGTCGGTCGAGATGAGGCTGGCGGACGAGAATGCCACTCCGCTGAAGCTGGTTCCCGGGGGCAGCTGGCTGTGAGGCTGGCCGGCTTCGTCCGTGGTCGCGAGATGGCCAGCGGCCCACAGGGGCGCCTTCAGGTATCGCTCGTCGAGCATGGCCAGCCAGCTCCACGTCTGGGCGTCCAGAGGGATCGGCGACGTGTTGATCGTGGATCCGTCGTTCGAGCCCGTCCAGAAGTACGAGCCCTGCCACATCTTCCGCACGAACGCGCGAGCCCTGTCAGCCGCGCCCGACCAGTCCGTCTTGTCGACCCGGTCGAGCATGGTGAAGAACGCGATGCAGTCGATGTTGTGCTCGGTCGACACGTTGGCGATCGGGGCGTCCGCCGCCGTCGTGCCGAAGCGGAAGCCGCCGTGGGTTCTCGGGTTCACCGCGCGGGTGGTGATCCACGTCGCGATGCGCCGGGCCCCGTCGAGGTACCGGTGGTCGTGGGTCGCCCTGTACAGCCGCACGAGGGCGATGCCTGGCCACGCCATGTCCCCGACAGCCGTGCCGAGGAATCCGAACTGCCAGCCGATGTTGGCGGTGCCGTCGGGCAACACGAGCCCGTACGGGCTGGGGTTGCCGTCGTAGAACACGTACGGCCCCACGTTGTAGCCCTGCCGTAGCCGGCCATCGTGGTACACGGGGTCGTGGTCCTGGGCGAACAGCAGTCCGTCGCCGATGCGCCGCGCCAGCGATGTACGACCAGCGGCAAGGGCGGCACACACCGCCACTGCGGCGTCGTACACGAAACTGGTGGAGAACAGGCCGAGCTCGTCGGCGTAGCTCTGCGGCAGCGTGGGCGTGCCCGAAGCGGGGTACGCGCTGCTCATTGCGTCCAGGAAGGCGATGGCCTGGGCGACCGACGATCGGCTGTTCGAGTTGTCGGCATGTGCCGGAACCGCCGGAAGGACTGACAACGCGCCACCGGCGAGAGCTCCGGTCAACATTGCACGACGCGTCTTCATCAGGTTAACCCTGTGAACCGGATGTCCTCATGGCGAATTCGCCGTAAGAACATCAGACTCACCAACTCAACATGATGAACCGGCAGCCGCAGATCACACTCCAACGGCTATGCGCGGACCCAGCGCTCCTTCGTGGCGCCCAGGCCCTCGACCCACCGCGTCGTACCGTCCGGCGCGAAGCCGTGGCGGCGGTAGAAGGAGTGGGCGCGCGAGTTACCGGACAGGACCCATAGGTACGCGGGCGCGTCGCCGATCGCCATCTCCAGGAGCGCGTCGCCGACGCCGCTCCCCTGGGCCGGCTGGCGGAGGTAGATGACGGTCAGTTCGAGCGGTGTCGGCGCGTCCGCATCGCGGCCGATGCCCGCCTGCGCCACACCCACGATCTCGCCCTGGTCGCCGACGACGACCCAGATGTAGCCGCCACCGTCGAGCACCTCGCCCCAGGCCGCGACCGTACGGCTGATCCGTTCTGGATCAAACTGGCGATGCAGTACGTCCTCGGGAAAAAGCTCAACAAGAGACTCCGACCAGGAGGTGGCCTTCGCCCGTGCGGCCGGCTCCAGGTCGGGATAGCCGGCCTGGCGGATGCGCCAGGACATCAGTCGAGATAGTCGCGCAGCACCTGGGAGCGGGAGGGGTGACGGAGCTTCGACATCGTCTTGCTCTCGATCTGGCGGATCCGCTCACGGGTCACGCCGTAGACCTTGCCGATCTCGTCAAGGGTCTTCGGCTGGCCGTCGGTGAGGCCGAAGCGCATGCTCACGACGCCTGCCTCACGCTCGGAGAGCGTGTCGAGCACGTCGTGGAGCTGCTCCTGCAGAAGGGTGAAGTTCACCGCATCCGCGGGTACGACCGCCTCGGAGTCCTCGATCAGGTCGCCGAACTCAGAGTCGCCGTCCTCACCCAGCGGGGTGTGGAGGGAGATCGGCTCGCGACCGTACTTCTGCACCTCGACGACCTTCTCAGGGGTCATGTCGAGCTCCTTGGCGAGCTCCTCCGGCGTGGGTTCGCGACCGAGGTCCTGCAGCATCTGGCGCTGAACCCGGGCCAGCTTGTTGATGACCTCGACCATATGGACGGGGATACGGATCGTGCGGGCCTGGTCGGCCATGGCGCGGGTGATGGCCTGCTTGATCCACCACGTCGCATACGTGGAGAACTTGTAGCCCTTGGTGTAGTCGAACTTCTCGACCGCACGGATGAGACCGAGGTTGCCCTCCTGGATCAGGTCCAGGAACAGCATGCCGCGGCCGGTGTAGCGCTTGGCCAGGGACACGACGAGTCGCAGGTTGGCCTCGAGCAGGTGGTTCTTGGCGCGACGTCCGTCTGTAACGATCCACTCGTAGTCCTCGACGTCGGACTGCGTGACCGAAGCGGTGTCGTTGAGGCGCTCGTCGGCGAACAGGCCGGCTTCGATCCGCTTCGCGAGCTCGACCTCCTGCTCGGCGTTGAGGAGTGCGACCTTTCCGATCTGCTTCAGGTAGTCCTTGACGGGGTCAGCCGTCGCGCCAGCCGCCATGACCTGCTGCTCGGGCTCGTCGGCGTCATCGGCGTCAGAGAGGCTGAACCCCTCGTCCTCGGTGATCTCCTTCTCGAGCTCGGCCTCAGCCGCCGGTACGAACTCGGCGTCGTCGACGTCCTCGAGGCCGCGCTTCTTGCCGCCCACCGTGAGTACGACGTCGTTGCCGACCCTGGTGAACGCCACGGCCTTCTCGGTGGCGCCGGAGAGCGCCGCGACGATGGACGGGGTCTCCTGCTCGACCTCGTCGACGACGACCTTCAGATCCTCGGGTCGCTGCTGGTCGGCCTCGGCATCGCCGGCGCTGTCCACCTTCGGCTCCGCCTTGGTCTTCCTGCGGGGCGCGGGGGCCACGGGCTCGGCCGGTGTCGCCTTGGCCCGGTTGCGGCGCGGAGCCGGGGCGTCAGCGGGGGTCGTCTCGATGTCGTCCCCGATCGCCTCGACGACCTTGATCGCCCGGGACCGTCGAACGGGGGTCGGGGATGATGCGTTGTCGTCGGAACGGGCTGCTGCGGAACGAACCACTGTGTGCCTCTCATAGGAGGGGGTCTGACAAGGGGCGACAGACACTGTCAGCGGTCGAAGAGCGTGCAACGCCCCGCGAGTGTCAATGGCCCGGAGATCGAGTTTGCCACGTCGAGGGCTCTTGTCCAACTCGCGACACTAGATTGTTACGAGTGTCAGCACCGCGCCCCGTCCGCCTCGAGTCCTCGCGAACCGTCCACGACGTGACGCTCGTCGACCCCTACGCGTGGATCGACGATCTCGAGGATCCTGCGGTGGTCGCCCACCTCGAGGCGGAGACCGCGTACGCAGATGCCGAGACCGCGCACCTGTCGGGGCTGCGGGACCGGATCGTGGCCGAGATCTCCGCGCGGACGCAGCAGACGGACCTCAGCGTGCCCGACTACGACGTGGACTCCTCGGGCAGAGCCTGGTGGTACGTGGCGAGGACGTCGGAGGGCTCCGACTACCCCACCTACAGCCGTGCCCCCGCTCCGTCGCGGGACGACGTCCCCGATCTGAGCGGACCCATCGCCGGCGAGGAGGACTTCCTCGACCTCAACGCCGAAGCGGCCGGTCACGAGGTGTTCTCGCTCGGCGACCTCGACGTGTCGCCGTCCGGCGACCTCGTGCTCTGGTCGACCGATGCAACGGGCGATGAGCTGTTCACGGTGAGGTTCAAGGACCTGGCGTCCGGAGAGCTGCTCGCCGACATCATCGAGGATGTCGCCAGTGCCTGCTGGATCGACGACACGCACGTGGCGTACACGGTGACCGATGACGCCTGGCGTCCTCATCTGTTGCGCCGCCACACCCTCGGGACCGCCCCCGAGGACGATGTCGACGTGCTCGCCGAGGCCGACGAACGGTTCTGGCTCTCCGTCGGTCGCTCCGGCGACGAGCGCTGGCTCGTCATCGACAGCGCCAGCAAGGCGTGCAGCGAGGTCTGGATGATCGACGTGCGCACACCGACGTCAGTGCCGCTGCTCGTGGCGCCACGGGTCGAGGGCGTCGAGTACGCGATCGAGCCCGCCGGCGACCTGCTGTACGTGATCCACAACGCCGGCCACCCCGACTTCGAGCTGGCCAGCGCGCCCGCCACTCCGGATGCCTGGCGGGTCTGGACCACGCTGATCGCCGGCCGCAACGACGTGAGGCTGCTCGACGTCACCGCGTACACCGACCACCTCGTCGTCCACCTGCGCCGCGACGGACTCCCCCGCGTGCTCGTCCTCCCCCGCGGCTCGGGCTCCGTCGCCCAGGGCGAGCTCCTCGACCCGGCCGCGGATCTCGAGACGCTGGCCGCCGACGACCTGCTGTACACGGCCGATCGGCTCCGCCTCCACCGCGAGTCGTACGTGGAGCCGGCCACGATCGTCGAGACCGACTGGGACGGCGGCTCTGAGCGACTGCTGCGACGCCACCCGGTGCTGCCCGACCCCTACGGCCGACCCTACAAAGCCGAGGACTACGCGCAGCAGCGGCTCTGGGCCACCGGCCACGACGGCGTCGCCGTCCCGGTCTCCGTCGTCTGGCGACGCGACACGGTATGGCCGGCACCCACGGTCCTGTACGGCTACGGCGCGTACGAGACGAGCCTCGATCCCGGATTCTCCATCTCGCGTCTCAGCCTTCTCGACCGCGGCGTCGTGATGGCGTTCGCCCACGTACGTGGCGGTGGTGAGCTCGGCAGGTCCTGGTACGCACAGGGCAGGTTGGCGGCGAAGCCGACCACCTTCCAGGACTTCGTGGCGGTGGGGCGCTTCCTCGTGTCCTCCGGTGTGGCCGAGGAGGGCCGGCTCGCGGCCCGGGGCGCCTCCGCCGGCGGCCTGACCGTCGGCGCCGCTCTCAACCTCGCCCCTGACCTCTTCTGCGCCGCACAGGTCGGCGTGGGCTTCGTCGACCCGCTCACCGCGATGCTCGCCGAGGACCTCCCCCTGACGATCACGGAGCGCGACGAGTGGGGTGACCCGCTCGCCGACCCGGAGGCCTTCACGACGATCGCCGGCTACAGCCCGTACCTCAACATCGGCCACGGTCCGTACCCGGACGTCCTCGCCACGGCGGCCCTCCACGACCAGCGCGTGTCGGCGTCGGAGCCCGCGAAGTGGGTCGCCGCACTGCGCGCGCGACCCGGAGCCTCCGGCCAGGCGCTGCTCCGCGTCGAGCTCGGCGGTCACCAAGGAGCGACCGGTCGCTACCAGGCGTGGAGGGACGAGGCGTACGAGCTGGCGTGGCTCCTGGACCGCCTCGGGGTCGATCACGGCTCAGCGAAATCCACCTCAGGGTAGGTTCAGGGTCGCTTTAAGGCGGTCGACGGAAACCTTTCGGGGTAATCACGCGTTGTGATGGTGACGACGAAAGGATTCCTCATGGCATTGACCACCGCCCGCAGGACCCGGACCACGGACGGCATCGACGGCAAGGATGCAGTCGGCCTGTACCTCGATGGCATCGCAAAGACAGCGCTGCTGACAGCAGAGGAAGAAGTCGAGCTCGCACGGCGGATCGAAGCCGGACTGTACGCTCGTGCTCTCCTAGACGGCGAGATCACCGACGACGACCGCGGCGACAAGCCCGCGGATGCGACGACTGCAGAGCTCTTGGAGCTCGCACAGATCGGCGAAGCAGCGATGACCAGGTTCGTGACCGCCAACCTCCGGTTGGTCGTCTCCGTGGCCCGCAAGTACGGACGCTCCGCGATGCCGCTGCTGGACCTGGTCCAGGAGGGCAACACCGGTCTGATCCGCGCGGTCGAGAAGTTCGACTACACCAAGGGGTTCAAGTTCTCGACGTACGCGACATGGTGGGTGCGGCAGTCGATCAGCCGCGGCATCGCCCAGCAGGGCCGCATCGTCCGACTCCCGGTGCACGTCGCGGAGCAGATCAACCAGGTCTCGGCTGTTCGCCGCAACCTCGAGCGCAAGTTCGGGCGCGACCCCGACCTCGCCGAGATCGCCGCCGAGCTGGGCATCCAGGAGGAGAAGGTCGTCGAGCTGATCCAGTTCTCGCGCGACCATGTCTCGCTCGACGCCCCCATCGAAGAGAACGGCGATACGGCGCTCGGCGACCTCATCGCCCGCGA